>NZ_JBOCEF010000047.1:0-31964 GCF_050586345.1 Rhodovulum sp. DZ06 | reverse complement strand
CGAAGCCGAAGCCGAAGCCGAAGCCGAAGCCGAAGCCGAAGCCGAAGCCGAAGCCGAAGCCGAAGCCGAAGCCGAAGCCGAAGAAAACGCCGTCCCTCCACCGACCGGCACGAAAAAAGGCGCCCGCAGGCGCCTTTCCCCGTTTCCCCGTCCCGGCCCGCCCGGCCCGGGCGCGGCCTCAGTCGCGCCACCAGCGGCGGCGGTCGTCATCATCGTCGTCGCCATCGCCGCCGCGATGCCGCTCGCGCCAGCCGTCGCGGTCCTTGCCGTGCCAGCGCCTGCGGCCCAGTTCCTCGACCAGCTCGGCGCGGGTTTCGGCGGGCAGGCCGGCGGCGAATTCCACCATCGCCTGGTCGAGCAGGCCCTTGCCCTCGACCTCGGCCTGCCGCGCCGCCCGCAGCGCATCGCGCAGCGCCTCCGGGTCGAACGGCTCGGCCCCCAGCGCCGCGGCCACCGCCGCGCGGGTCTCGCGCCAGCGCGGGCGCAGGGCGTCGAAATCGGGGCGATGGGCGCGGAACAGGTCCCGCGCGGCGTCGCGCTGCTCGTCCGGCAGGCGGTGCATCATCCGGTGCAGGGTGAAGGCGTCGAGCCCCGCGGCGGGCGAGGCGCCGGGCGGGCCGTGGCGCAGGAAGGCGCCCGCCATCCCCCCCAGCAGCAGCAGGTTGAGGCACAGCGACGCCGCCAGCGCCCAGCCCACCCAGCGCCGCCGGCGGCGCGGCGGGGCGGCGGCGGGCCCGCCGGATTCGGGGGTCTGCGGATCGGGCGCGTCCGGCCCGGGCGGGGTCTTGTCGTCGGTCATCGGCAGGGATCCGGGATCGGGCCGCCGCGAGGGGCGGGGGGAAACGGGCTTGCGGTCATCGGCCCCGTCATTGGGCGGGGTCCACCGCGAAGGGGTCGAATTCGGTCATCAGCGCCGCGGACATGAAGCTTTCCTCGGCCGACGCGCCCGACAGCGCGCCATAGACCGGGTCGACCAGCGTCTCGGGGGCGCTCCAGCCCAGGAACAGGCCGACCAGCGCGCAGGCGGCGAGCGCGGCGGGCGCCGCGAAGCCGTGCAGCAAGGCGAAGGGCGAGGGGATCTCGCGCCGCGCCCGGCGGCGCAGCGGGACCACGCGCGGCGGCACGGCGTTCGGCGGCGCGGCGTTCGGCGGCGCGGCCGCCTGCTCCTGCACGGGGGCCGGGGGCGTGGCCGGGGCCGCATCGGGCGCAAGGGCCGCGTCCGCATCGGCGAGGATCCGCGCCATCAGCGCGTCCGGGACCGCGCCCTCCGCCTCGGGCGGCGCGGCGACGAGCCCGGCCAGCGCGGCGTCGAGCGCCGCGGCCTCCGCCAGCGCCGCGCGCGCCTCCTCCAAGGCGTCCAGCAGCGCCGACGCCGCCGCGCGCCGATCCGCGGGCCAGTCCTCGACCGTCCCGCCATGGATCTCCGAGAGCAGGCGGAACTCCTCAAGGGTCATCGCGGCGCCGTCCGCGCCGGGGATACGATCGCCCATCTCTCGCTCCTTTCCGCCAGTCGTCTTTCCAGCCCCAGTCATCTTTCCAGGCACAGTCATCTTTCCAGCCCCGCACCCTCGAGGCCAAGCCCCCCGCGCCGCGGCGCGAGCGCCTTCGCGAGGCTCCGCTTGCCGCGGGCCAGCAGGCTTTCCACCGCCTCGACGCTCAGGTCCATCCGCGCGGCGATGTCGGGGTTCGACATCTCGGCGAAATGGCGCAGCAGCACCGCCTGGCGCTGCCGGTCGGGCAGCGCGTCGACCGCGGCGCGCAGGGCGGCGCCGCGTTCATCCGCCGCCATCCGCGCCAGCGCCGAGGGCGTCTCGTCCTCGGTCTCGGGCGCCTCGTCGCCCGACAGCCGCTTGCGGCGGCGCAGCCGGTCGATGCACAGGTTCGCCGCCACCCGGTGCAGCCAGGTCGAGAGCTTCGCCTCGCCCGGGCGCCAGTCGGCGGCGGTGCGCCACAGGCGCAGCAGCGCCTCCTGGGTCACGTCCTCGGCCTCCGCCTCGTCGCGCAGCATGCGCCGCGCCAGCGCCAGCACGCGCGGGGCGTGCCGGGCGGCGATGGCGCGCGCGGCGGCGCCGTCGCCCGCGGCGAAGCGGGCGACCAGGGCGTCGTCCTCGGCGGCCGAGGCTGCGTCGAAGGGCATGGTCATGCGCCTTTCCGTGCGTCCTTTCGCGCGCTCCCGTCAAGCGCCGCCGGCCTGCGTCCACCGGATCGCGCGGGGCGTCAGCCGGGGCGCAAAGATGCGGGGCGTGCGGAGGCGGGACGGATCGGCCGCGCGCGTCCCCCCGTGGTCGTGGAGGGGGGATGAGGGGGCGGGACGCGCGCGGCCGCCCCCTCCCGCGCCGCATCAGCCCGGGCGCGGGAGGGGATCTCGGCCGATCAACCTTCGTCGTCGTCCATCCAGAAGCCGCCGTGGCGGCCCTTGCCGTGATGGCCGTCATGATGGCCCCACTTGCCGTCGCGCCCGCCGTGGCGGCGCTCCATCCGCTCCTTCATCATCGCGAAGGCGGCGTCGGCCTCGGCCCGGGTCACGGCGCCGTCATCGTCGGCATCGGCCATGTCGAACATCCGCTCCATCCGGCGCTCGGCGCGGCCCTGGCGCATCGCGGCCATCTCCTCGGCCGACACGGCGCCGTCCTTGTCGGCGTCGAGCCGCTCGATCATCCGCGCCACGCGCGCTTCGATCCGGGCCTGCATCATCTGCATGCGCGCGGCGGTCAGCTCCTCGGCGGTCAGCTTGCCGTCGCCATCCGCGTCGGTCGCGGCGAAGCGGCGCTGCGGGGCGGCGGCGGCTTCCTCGCGGGTCACCTTGCCGTCGCCATCGGCGTCGAGGGCCGAGAACATGCGCTCGATCCCCGGCATGCGGGGGGACTGGGCGCCGTCCTGGGACCCGTCCTGGGTCTGGGCGCCGCCCTGGGCCATGGCGCCGGCGACGCCGCCGACCATCAGGAGAGCGGCGAGCGAGGCGGGAAGCAGGGGACGATTGCTGAACATGTCTGTCTCCTCGAGAGCTGCGCCGACCCCCGAGGGGGAAGAGGGCCGGCGGTTCAATCCCCGGCGGAGGGGACGGGCGCTGCGCCGCGCCCCGTCCCGCCGGGTTCAATGGTCCAACGCGCCGGGCCGGGGGTTCCGTCGCATTTTTTTCGAAGATTTTTGGGTCGCGGGCGCAGCGCCCCGCGCGCACGGGCCGATGACTTCGGCGCGAGACCGCCGCGCCCGCCGCGCCGTTTCCGCCCGAAAGCGTCGCGCCCGCAAGGGCTTCGCGGGGCGCGAGCGACACGGCGCCGCAAGACCAAGCGCCCACTGGCGCAGCGGGGGCCGAACCCTCACATTCCGTTCCATGCATATAGACCCGAACATCACGGCCCGGGAGGCCGACGCGGCGCCCGCGCCCGACGCGGCCCCCGCCGCCGGCGCGGACAGCGCGCCGATCATCGAGAACGACGCCGAGACCAACGGCGAGCGCTCCATCGGAATCGCCCTGCGCCGCGGTTGGCGCCGGGCCTGCCCCCGCTGCGGCGGGGGGCCGGTCTTCGACGGCTACCTGACCGTGCGCGACCAGTGCATGGTCTGCGGCGAGGAGCTGCACCACCACCGCGCCGACGACATGCCCGCCTGGATCACCATCCTCGTGGTCGGGCATCTCGTGGTGCCGATGCTGCTGACGGTGAACGACTTCTGGGCGCCCGAGATGTGGGTGCACATGGTGATGTGGCCCGTGGTGGTGCTTGCGCTCAGCCTGCTGCTGCTGCCGCGGTTCAAGGCCATGGTGGTCGGGCTGCAATGGGCCACCCGCATGGGCGGGTTCGAGAAGAAGAGCTGACCCGGCGCGCGCCGCACATCCCCCCTTCCGGACGGGCGGCCCATCTGCGGTCGCCCGTTCCGCATTTCGAACCGCGCCCGCTGGACAGCCCCGCGCGCGGCGGGTCATAGTCGCCGCGAAAACAAGATGGATGGGGGGAGCGCAGCATGACCGACGGCGCCCGGGCAGGCGGGGCGGAAGCCCCGGCGAAGAAAATCGACAAGCAGGCGATCCGCGACGCCGCCACGCTGGTGCTGGCGCGCAATGACGGCGACGCGCCGCGGGTGCTGATGGGCATGCGCGGCAAGGGCGCCGCCTTCATGCCCTCGAAATTCGTGTTCCCCGGCGGCGCGCTGGACCCCGAGGACCGGGCCATGGCCGACGCCGCCTGCGCGCGCGGCGACGCGCCGCTGGCCGAGGCCTGCGCGCGCCGCCTCGCGGCCCGCGCGCCCGAGGGGCTGGGCCTGCCGCTCGCCCTCGCCGCGATCCGCGAGACCTGGGAGGAGACGGGGCTGCGCATCGGCCGGCCCGACGCGGACGCCGCCGCGCGGCTGGCCGCCGAGGCGCCCGAGGGCTGGCGCGGCTTCTACGACAAGGGCGTCGCGCCGACGCCGGACGCGCTGACCTTCGTGTTCCGCGCGGTCACGCCGCCGTTCCGCCCGCGCCGCTTCGACGCGCGGTTCTTCCTGGCCGACGCGGCCACGGTGGTGGGCGACCCGGATGATTTCTCCGAGGCGTCGGATGAACTCTCGCACCTGACCTGGGTGACGCTGGCCGAGGCGCGGCGGCTCGAGCTGCCGCTGATCACCGAGGTGGTGCTGGCCGAGGTCGAGGAGATTCTCTCGGGCGCCGGCGGCGACCGCCCGGCCCCGTTCTTCCACCACGATGGCGACCGGTCCTATTTCGACGCGCTCTGAGCGCGCGCCGACGCCTTCGACGACCGAAGGGCCCGCCGCCATGGCGGGCCCTTTCGCGTTCGCGGGCCCGGGCCGCCCCGGGGCGGCGCCCCGCGGGCGACGGCGCGGCGCCGTCCCACCCGGCGGCGCCCGCCCCCCTTGCGCCGCGGCGCGCGGGGGCCGAGGGTTCCGGCGCGCCGCCCTTCCCCGCGCGCGCCCCCTCTCCCGGAGCCTTCATGACCGCGCCCCCGACTCCCGACGCCCGCCCCTCCCCCGCCGGGCTCTTCGCCGCCATCGCCGCAGGGGTGATGTCGGGCTTCTCGCTGTCGATGGCCTTCCCGTATTTCGGCCTGTCGCTGAAGGCGATGGGGGCGGACAACCTGGTGATCGGCCTCAACGCCGCCGCCCCGGCGCTGGCGATGGTGCTGGGGATGCCGCTGCTGCCGGGGCTGATCCGGCGCCTCGGGCTGCCGCTGTTCCTGCCCGCGGCCGCCGCGCTCTGCGCGTTGTCGCTGCTGGCGCTGCCGCTGTGGCGCGACCCGGCCTGGTGGACGGCGCTGCGCTTCCTGCACGGCCTCGGGGTCGCGGCCTGCTTCTACGCCTCCGAGCTCTGGATCGTCGCCGCCGCCCCCGCCGCCCGCCGGGGGCGCTGGATCGGCATCTACGGTCTGTTCCTGTCGATGGGATTCGCCTCGGGCCCCGCGGCGCTGCAGGTGATGGATCTGTCGGGCTGGGGCCCGCCGCTGCTGGCCGCGGGGGTGTCGGTGCTGTCGATGGCGCCGGTGATCGCGGCGCGGCGGGCGGCGCCGGGGGGGCTGGGCGAGGCGAGCTCCCTGCGCCGGAGCCTGTCGTTCCTGCGCTCGGACCCCACGCCGATGGCGGCGGCGGCGGCCTTCGGCGCGGTGGAGATGGGGGCCTTCGCGATGCTGCCCGTCTGGGGGCTGGGAATCGGCCTCTCGCAGGATGCGGCGATCCGACTCGCGGTGCTGGTGGCGCTGGGGAACGTCGCGCTGCAGGTGCCGCTGGGGCTGGCGGCGGACCGGTTCGACCGGCGGATGCTGATCGCGCTGGCGGGGCTGTCCTGCGTGCTCGGGGCCGCGGCGCTGTCGCGGATCGGGGCGGACGGTCCGGCGCTGTGGCTGGTGACGGCGGCCCTCGGGGGGATGGCGGTCGCGCTCTATTCCGTGTCGCTGGCCGAGCTTGGCGCGCGCTATGAAGGCGGCGCGCTGGGCCAGGCGGCGGCGGCCTTCATGACCTGCTACGGGCTCGGGGCGCTGGCCGTGCCGCCCTTGATGGGAGCGGCGGCGGACGCGGCCCCGCCGCACGGGATGCTGTGGGTGCTGGCGGGGACCGGCGCGCTCTGCGCCGCCGTCGCGCTGGGGCGCGCGGGGCGGCGCCGCGGGGGCTGAGCGCGCGGCCTCCCCTTGGCCCCAACCTTCGCGCCTTCGCGGGGAAAATCCCCCCGGATGCGCTTGACAGCGCCGCCCGCCGCTGTATGAAGCGGCTTCAACATTTTCCTTCACTTGGCGCGGTCGAAACCGCGCCCCTAGCGGGGCGACGCCCCGGCAGGAGAGCGAGACCATGGCGAAGCCGACCACCGTCAAGATCCGCCTGAACTCCACCGCGGGCACCGGGCACTTCTACGTCACCAAGAAAAATTCGCGCACCATGACCGAGAAGATGGTCGTGAAGAAATACGACCCGGTGGCGCGCAAGCACGTCGACTACCGCGAAGGCAAGATCAAGTGATCTGCGCCCCGCGCACACCGCGGGGCCCCATCGCGACGACGTGACGGCGGAGAACTTCCGCCTTCAGGCATGAACAGGGGCGGACCTTCGCGGGTCCGCCCCTTTCGTTTGCCTGGAGGGGCCGGGAGCGCCGGCCCCTGCCCCTGCGCCTCAGACGAACAGGTCGTCGGTGGCGGTGAAGGTGAAGACGTTCTCGTCATTGCCCTCGAACACCGCCCAGCCGAGCGTCTCGCCGCCCGCGTCCTTCACATTCGCCGGCGCCTTCCACACCGCCCCGGCGTCGGCCTCCCCGTCGCCGTCGATATCGACCAGCGCGAAGCGGAAATCATCGGCCTCGGCCCCGGTCTTGCGGGCCGCCTCGCGCGCCGCCTGCACGGCCGGAAGCAGCAGCGCCGCCGCCTCGGGGTCCGCCCCGGCGAAGAAGGCGTCGAGCTTCGCGAACTCGATGAATTCATACATGAAGCCGGAGGTCTCGGGGTCGGCGGCGAACACGGCTTCGATCAGTTCGGACTTGTTCATGACTTCTCTCCAATCGGCGGGCGGCACGGCCCGGGGGTCAAACGTCTCGCGGCTGGAAAACGCGCGCCGCGGGACTCATCCTGCGGCGCCTCCCGTGACGCACCGGTGACAGGCGCCGCCGCCCCCGCGCGCGGCGCATCATCGTGAATTCCAACGCCCCCGCCCTTGGGATAAGCTGCGCGCCATGATTACGCTCGATGTCATCTCCGACCCGATCTGCCCCTGGTGCTATATCGGCAAGACCCAGCTCGACCGGGCCCTCGCCGCGCGACCGGACCACCCGTTCGACGTGTTCTGGCGCCCGTACCAGCTCAATCCCGACATGCCGCGCGAGGGGATGGACCGCCGCGCCTATCTCTCGGCCAAGTTCGGCGGGGACGAGAAGGCGGCCGAGGTCTACGCAGCGGTCGAGGCCGCCGCCGCCGAGGCCGGGCTGAAGATCGACTTCTCCAAGATCGACCGCACGCCCAACACGCTCGACGCCCACCGGCTGATCCGCTGGGCGCGGGTCGAGGAGGTGCAGGGCAAGGTGGTGGACGAGCTGTTCCGCCGCAATTTCGAGGATGGCGAGGACATCTCCGACCCCGCGGTCCTCTGCGCCGCCGCCGCCGCGGCGGAGATGGACGCGGACCTGGTGGCCACGCTGCTCGCCTCGGACGCCGACCTGCAGGAGGTGCGGGACGAGGACGCCCAGGCGCGCGAGATCGGCGTGCGCCGGGTGCCGACCTTCATCGTCAACGAGCAATACGCCCTCCAGGGCGCCCAGCCGCCCGAGATCTGGGCGAAGGCGATCGAGGAGCTTTCGGGCCCCGCCCCCGCGGGAACCGCCTGAGCGCCCCCCACCCCCGCCCCGCCCCGCACCCCCGCCCCGCCCCGCCCCCCGCCCCGCCCCACCGCATCACAGGAGACGGCCGATGACCGAGATGGACGCCAGCGGGCTCGCCAACATCTTCCTCACCCTCGGCAATCACTGGGCCGCCAAGTGGCTGGCGCTGCTGCTCGGCCTGCGCGCGGTCTGGACGGTGATCGCCTGGCGGCGCTGCCCGCAGATGCGCGGCGAGGGCGCGGGGATGAGTTTCAACGGCAACGAGCGGCTGTGGAAGCTGCGCTTCGCCGCCGTCATGCTGCTGGGGATCGGCCTCTCGGTCTGGGGCCTGCTGCGGCTGGCGCGCGAGGGGGCCGAGGCGCCGCTGGCGCTGATCGCGCTGGTGGTGGGGATCTACCTCTTCACCACCGAGCCCGTGCGCCGCACCCTCGCCGATGCGCGCAAGCGGGTGCATGACAGCGTCGGCGCCCCGACCCATGCCAACAACCTGTCGATGCTGCGCGACACCCACGTGAAGCTCGCGGGGGCCGAGGTCTCGATCTTCCTGCTCTTCGCCCTCGGGATGACCGTGGCCTGACGCCGGCGCGGCGGGGGCCCGCCCCCTCGCACGGGCCCCGGCCCGGCGACGCGGCGCCCCCCCGTCCGACCGCACTCCGGCCGCACTCCGGCCGCACGGACCGCTTGACCAGCGCCCCGGCTGCGGGCACATCCCTGCGCATGGCTGAACCTCCCCTCCTCACCCTCACCGACATCACCCTTGGCTGGGGCGGCGCCCCGCTCTTCAAGGACCTGTCGCTCGTGATCCAGCCCGGCGACCGCATCTGCCTCGTCGGCCGCAACGGGTCGGGCAAATCCACCCTGATGAAGGTCATGGCGGGCGATGTCGAACCCGATTCCGGGGAACGCTTCGTGCGCCCCGGCGCCTCGGTCGGCCGCCTGCCGCAGGACCCGGACCTCTCGGGCTTCGAGACGCTCGGCGACTACGCCGCCGCGGGCCTGCCGCCCGAGGAGCGCTGGCGCGCCGAATCCGCGATGGACGCGCTCGGCGTCCGGCAGGACGCGCACCCCGACTCGGCCTCGGGCGGCGAGCGCCGCCGCGCCGCCCTCGCCCGCATCGTGGCCGAGGGGCCGGACGTGATGCTGCTGGACGAGCCGACCAACCACCTCGACATCGACGCCATCGCCTGGGCCGAGGAGCACCTCGCCCAGACCCGCGCCGCCTTCGTGCTGATCTCCCACGACCGGGCCTTCCTGCGCCGCCTGACGCGCCAGACCCTCTGGCTCGACCGCGGCGAGGCGCGGCGGGTGGAGCGCGGCTTCGACGGGTTCGAGGAATGGCGCGACAAGCACTGGGAAGAGGAAGACGCCCAGCGCCACAAGCTCGACCGCCTGATCAAGGCCGAGGCTCGCTGGGCGGTCGAGGGCATCAGCGCCCGGCGCAAGCGCAACATGGGCCGGGTGCGGCGGCTTCAGGAGATGAAGTCCGAGCGCGCGGGCCAGATCCGCCGCCAGGGCGCCGCGGCGATGGAGCTTTCGGCCGGGCCCAAGTCGGGCAAGCTGGTGGTCGAGGCCAAGGGCATCTCCAAGGCCTTCGGCGACCGGGTGATCGTGAAGGATTTCTCGATCCGGGTGATGCGCGGCGACCGGGTGGCCTTCGTGGGCCCCAACGGCGCGGGCAAGACCACGCTCCTGCGGATGCTGACCGGCGACGTGGCGCCGGATGCAGGCGAAATCCGCCTCGGGACCAACCTTGTTCCGGCGGTGTTCGACCAGGCCCGCGCGCAGTTCGACGAGGAGGCGTCGCTCTGGGAATCGCTCACCCATGACCCGCAGCTGGGGGTCTCGGGCAATTCCGACCAGGTGATGGTGCGCGGAACCCCGCGGCACGTGGTCGGCTATCTCAAGGACTTCCTGTTCGACGAACGCCAGGCCCGCGGGCCGGTCAAGGCGCTCTCGGGCGGCGAGCGGGCGCGGCTGCAGCTGGCGAAGATCATGGCGCGGGAATCGAACCTGCTGATCCTCGACGAGCCGACCAACGATCTCGATGTCGAGACGCTGGACCTCTTGCAGGAGCTGGTGGCGGATTTCGACGGCACGGTGCTGCTGGTCAGCCATGACCGCGACTTCCTCGACCGCACCGCCGCGACCACCATCGCGATGGAGCCCGGGGGGCGGGCCACCGTCTATGCCGGCGGCTGGACCGACCACCTGGCGCAGAAGAAGCTGGCCGGGGGCGATGTCGGCGCTTCCGGGGCGGCGCAGGCGAAGAAGCCGAAAGGCGCGAAGAAGCCCGGCGCGAAACCCGAGCCCGCCCCTGCTCCGGCGCCCGAGGCCGCCCCGCGCTTCACAGGGTCCCAGGCAAGGCGGCTCGAGGAGCTTCCGGCGGTGATGGAGCGGCTCGAGGCCGAGATCGCGAAGCTGGAGGAGTTCCTCTCCCAGCCCGACCTTTACGACACGGCGCCGGTGAAATTCGCCAAGGCGACCGAGGGGCTGACCGAGCGGCAGGCGGCGCTGGCCGCGGCGGAAGAGGAATGGCTCGAACTGGAAGCGGCGAAGGACGCGGCGGGCTGAGGCGAAGCGGCGCCCACGGGCCGAAACGACGACGCCCCGGGGAGGACCCGGGGCGTTTCGCGTCTGGGGGGAGGCGCCTGGGGGCAGCATCCGGCGGGGACGTCCGGCCCCTCGGGGGGACAGGCCCCCCGCTCGGGGCCGGAGCGGCGCGGGGCGCCGCGGCGCGCGCATTGCGGGAAGGGGCGGGGACGCCCGGCCATGCGCCCGGCGGCGTCGGCTCAGCTTCCCGCCGCCCCGTCGAACAGCGCGCCGACATCCTCGTCCGGCCCCTGCCCGCCGCCGGGCAGCCGGGTCCAGATCCGGCCCGCGCTTTCCTGCAGCGCGCTGCGGATCACCAGCCGCCCGTCCTGCACCTCGACCGACAGCGCCCCGAGGCCCGCCAGCCGCTCGGGCCCGAGATAGACGCACGGGCCCACCGGCGGCTCGGGCGCGGCGGGGGCGATCAGCAGCACCTGCTTGGTGCAGTCGCGGGACATGGTGTCCACCCGCGCGCGCCCCGAGAACCGCACCAGCGTCCAGCCGCCGCCGAGATCGCCCTCGACCCGCCGGCCCTGGCGCAGCAGGCCCGGGCGCGACGCGGCCTCGGACTGGTCGCCGGCGTCGCCGTCCGCGGCGAGCCAGCTCTCGATCGCGTAGCCCTGGCCGCGGGCGCGGTCCACCGCCCGCCCGTCCGGCCCCATCAGGCCAATCGCCGCCCCCTCGGGCGCCACCAGCAGCGTCGGGCGCCGGTCGGCGGCGGCCCAGAGCGCGAGCCCCAGCGCCGCGGGCGCCAGCCCCAGCGCCCGGGTCGGGCGGCAGCACAGGCACAGGAACAGCCCGCCGAAGGTGATCAGCGCGGCCGAGATCATCGGCGCCTCGGGGATCGGGCGCACCGCGCCGGGCAGGTCCGAGGCCCAGCGGGCCACGAACAGGATCCAGTCGATCGCCCAGCCCATCACCGCCAGCGCCGGGCCTTCCAGCCCGAACGGCGCCAGCACCCCCGCCACCGCCGCGGCGGGCATCGCCACCAGGCCCATGGCCGGAACGGCGAGCATGTTGGCCACCAGCCCGTAGGCGGGCATGCGGTTGAAGCTCATCGCCGCGAAGGGCGAGGTGGCGATCCCCGCGATCAAGGAGGTCAGCGCCAGCGCCAGCACCCAGCGCGAGACGGCCGAGGCCCGCCCGCCCTCGGACCACGCCCGGCGGGCGACGCGGCCCCAGGGGCTTTCCCACGCCGCCACCAGCGCGAGGGCCGCGGCGAAGGACATCTGGAAGCCCGCGTTCAGAAGGCTCTCGGGCCGCCAGAGCAGGATCACCATGGCCGCGGCGGCCAGCGCCCGCAGGCTGATGGCGGGCCGGTCGATCAGGATCGCGATCAGCGCCGCGGCGGCCATCACCCAGGCCCGCTGGGTGGCGACCGAAGCGCCCGACAGCGCCAGGTACCCGGTGGCCGCGACCAGCGCCACGATTGCGGCCGCCTTCTTGGTCGAGAACCGCTGCGCCGCCCCCGGCACCAGCGCCAGCCCGCCGCGCACCGCGCCGAACACGATCCCCGCCAGCAGCCCCATGTGCAGGCCCGAGATCGCCAGCAGGTGCGCCAGGTTGGAATCGCGCAGCGCCTGCAGCGGCTCGGCCCCGATCTCGGCCCGGCTGCCGACCAGGATGGCCGCGGCGAAGGCCCCCGTCTCTCCCGGCATCTGCGCGCCGATGGAGACCGCGATCCGGTCCCGAAGCTCGGCCGTCGCGGCCCCGAGGCGGTTGAACAGGCCCGTCGGCGGGCGCCGTTCCGACAGCATCGCCGGGCCGCGGGCATAGCCGACGGCGCCCAGCTCGTCGAACCAGGCGTGGCGGCGGAAATCGAATCCCCCCGGCTCCACCGGCGCGCCGGGGGGCGAGAGGCGGGCATAGACCGCGATCCGGTCCCCCACCCGCACGGGGCGCGAGAAATCGCCCTGCAGCAGCGCCAGCCGCACCCTCTCGGGCGTGCGCCCCTTGGGCAGGCCGTAGATCACCACGTCCGACAGCTCCGCCCGCAGCTGGTCGGCGCGCGAGCGTGAAAGCTCGGCCACCCGCCCCTCGACCGTGGCGTCCAGCGCCTCGGACAGCATCGGGGCGGCGGCGACATGGGCGCGGATCGCGGCGGCGGCGAACCCGGCCGAGGCGAGCGCGATGATGGCGAGCAGATAGGCCGCGGCGGTGCGCGCGCGCATGGCGGCGGGGCCGACGATGACCGCGGCGGCGATGGCGCAGGCGATGGCCCAGCCCGAGGGCTCGGCCTCGGCCGCGAAATAGGCCCAGATGCCGAGGCCGAAGATCACCGGCGTCCACAGGCCCAGCCGCTCGCGGTCCGGGGTCAGCGCCGCGCGCAGCCAGGCGAATCCGCCGAGAAGGCGCGCGAAAGCGCCCACGCGGCGCGGGGCGCCGTGGGTCCGCGGAAATTCCGCCCCATCCGATTCAATGCGCCCGTGCAACGCGCTTGTTCTCCCGCGGCCGGGTTGCCATAACACCGGCGCACATTAGACGAATTCAGGACATATGACAGCCATGAACGCCCCCGCGCCCGTCGTCACCCGCTTCGCCCCCTCCCCGACCGGGTTCCTGCATATCGGCGGGGCGCGCACGGCGCTGTTCAACTGGCTCTATGCCCGCGGCCGGGGCGGGAAGTTCCTGCTGCGGATCGAGGATACCGACCGCGCCCGCTCGACCCCCGAGGCCACCGCGGCGATCCTCGACGGGCTGAAATGGCTCGGCCTCGACTGGGACGGCGACGCGGTGAGCCAGTTCGAGCGCGCCCCCCGCCACGTGGAGGTCGCCGAGGCGATGCTCGCCTCGGGCCATGCCTACAAGTGCTGGTCCACCAAGCAAGAGATCGACGCCTTCCGCGAGGCGGCGAAGGCCGAGGGGCGCCCGCCGATGTTCCTCTCGCCCTGGCGCGACGACCAGGACGGCCCGGCGGATGCGCCCTACGTGATCCGCCTGAAGGCCCCGCGCGAGGGGTCGGTGACGGTGAACGACCAGGTGCAGGGCGACGTCACCTGGAAGGCCGACCAGATGGACGACCTGATCCTCGTGCGCTCCGACAACACCCCCACCTACATGCTGGCCGTGGTGGTCGACGACCACGACATGGGCGTCACCCACGTGATCCGCGGCGACGACCACCTGACCAACGCCGCGCGCCAGTCGCTGATCTACACCGCCATGGGCTGGGACCTGCCGGTCTTCGCCCATATCCCGCTGATCCACGGGCCGGACGGCGCCAAGCTCTCGAAGCGCCACGGCGCGCTGGGGGTCGAGGCCTATCGCGACATGGGCTACCTGCCGCAGGGCCTGCGCAACTACCTCGCGCGCCTCGGCTGGTCGCATGGCGACGACGAGTTCTTCAGCGACGAGCAGATGCTGGAGTGGTTCGACATCACCGGCATCAACAAGGGCGCGGCGCGGTTCGATTTCGACAAGCTGGCGCATCTGAACGGCCAGCACATGCGCGCCGCCGACCCGGCGCAGCTTTGCGCTGCGACAGAAGCGCTCTTCGCAGCGCAGCATGACGCGCCGTTCCCGGAGGGGAAACGCGCGATGCTGGCCGCGGCGATGCCCGGGCTGCAGACCCGCGCCAAGACCGTTAAGGAGTTGTTGGACCTCACCTATTACATCACCGCGGAGGGGCCCCTGGACTTCGAGCCGAAGGCCGAGAAGCACCTGACCGAAGAGACGCGAGCGATGCTCGCCGCGTTGACTTCGCGGTTGCGGAATGCTAGCTCGTGGCAGGCTGAGGAACTGGAGGGGACGGTGCGAGACTTCGCGGAAGACCAAGGTCTTAAGCTGGGCAAGGTCGCACAGCCCCTGCGCGCCGCCCTGACCGGGCGCGCCGTCTCGCCCGGCGTTTTCGACGTCATGGCCGTGCTCGGCCGGGACATCACCCTTGAAAGGCTGGAGGACGTCGCGGCGTCCTGACGGGCCCGCAACGCGGGCGCGGGGACGCCTGGCGCGCGCGGCGCGCCGCCCCCCGGCCCGCGCGCAGGCCCCTCCCCCTGCCCCCGCCGCCCCCGCTGACAGGGGCCGGCGGACCCGCGCCGCCCCCGGGCGTGCTGCGGATGCGAAACGACCGTCCCGCGCGCCCTTCGGCGCGCAGCCGAAGGACGGAGCGCGGCGGCCGATCCGCCCGCATCCCGAACAGCCGGCCCGCCCTGGCGGACGGCCCGCCCCGCCGCACGGCCCTGCGGCGCGGGACCCAGGCCGCGGCCGCCTTCCCGGCGGCGCGGCCGTCCTCGGGCCGCCGCCCCGCGCCCCACAGGCGCGACCCCGGGCGCGGAACAGGACCATGACGGCCGGCGTGGACGAGCACGCCGCCCCCGCCGCAGGCGCGAACAGGTCGCGCCCGCGCAGCCATTCGGCGCGGCGACCGCGCCCCTAAGGAGGAGTGACCCCCGATGACCACCCCCAAGACCGCGACCCTCACCCTCGGCGAACAGTCGATGGAACTGCCGGTGTATTCCGGCTCCCTGGGCCCGGACGTGATCGACATCGGCAAGCTCTACGCCGCGATGGACGTGTTCACCTTCGATCCGGGCTTCACGTCCACCGGGTCCTGCGAATCCAAGATCACCTTCATCGACGGCGACAAGGGCGAGCTGCTGTACCGCGGCTACCCGATCGACCAGCTGGCCGAGAAGTCCCACTATCTCGAGGTCTGCTACCTGCTGCTCTACGGCGAGCTGCCCTCGGCGACCCAGCTCGAGGATTTCGAGACCCGCGTCACCCGCCACACCATGCTGCACGAGCAGATGCAGGGCTTCTACAAGGGCTTCCGCCGCGACGCCCACCCGATGGCCATCGTCTGCGGCGTCGTCGGCGCCATGTCGGCCTTCTACCATGACAGCACCGACATCACCGACCCGTGGCAGCGCGAAGTCGCCACCATCCGCCTGATCGCCAAGCTGCCGACCATCGTGGCCTGGGCCTACAAGTACTCGATCGGCCAGCCCTTCATCTATCCGCGCAACGACCTCGACTACGCGTCGAACTTCCTGCACATGTGCTTCGCGACCCCGGCCGAGGAGTACCACGTGGACCCGATCCTGGCCCGCGCCATGGACCGGATCTTCACGCTGCACGCGGATCACGAGCAGAACGCGTCGACCTCGACCGTCCGCCTCGCCGGCTCCTCGGGCGCCAACCCGTTCGCCTGCATCGCGGCCGGCGTCGCCTGCCTCTGGGGCCCGTCCCATGGCGGCGCGAACGAGGCCTGCCTGCAGATGCTGCGGGAGATCGGGACCGTCGACAAGATCCCCGAATACGTCGCCCGCGCGAAGGACAAGGACGATCCCTTCCGCCTGATGGGCTTCGGCCACCGCGTGTACAAGAACTTCGACCCGCGCGCGAAGGTGATGAAGGAATCGGCGGACGAGGTCCTGGGCCTGCTGGGCGTCGAGGACAACGAGACGCTGAAGGTGGCCAAGGAGCTGGAGCGCATCGCGCTCGAGGATCCGTACTTCGTCGAGAAGAAGCTCTACCCGAACGTCGATTTCTACTCGGGCATCATCCTCGAGGCGATGGGCTTCCCGACCTCGATGTTCACCGCGCTGTTCGCCATGTCGCGCACCGTCGGCTGGATCTCGCAGTGGAAGGAGATGATCGAGGAGAAATCCAAGATCGGCCGTCCGCGCCAGCTCTATACCGGCGCCGCCAACCGCGACTACGTGGAGGTGGAGAACCGCTGATCAGCGGGTCTTCGCACCGACCGGACAGGGCCCGCGGCGCATGCCGCGGGCCTTTTTCATGGCCGGGCGCGGGGAAACGCGACAAGCGCGCGGAAACATCTGCGCGCGATGCTTGATAGTCTGCCCGGGACGACTCGATTCCCTGAGACAAGGACCTCACCGATGCGCCTTTCCTTCGCCGCCCCCGCCGCCGTCGCGCTGCTCCTCTCCGCGCCCGCCGCGGCCGAGGACCTGTTCACGCCGCAGAACTCGATGAACATCCTGCGGTTCCTGAAGGATGACGGCTACAAGGCGACCATGGACGTCGACGCCAGCGGCCGGCCCAAGATCAGCTCCAGCGCCGAGGGCGTGAACTTCACGGTCTTCTTCTACGATTGCACCGACAAGACCGACTGCCGCTCGATCCAGTTCCACGCCGGGTTCAACAAGCGCGACCCGATGACGACGGCCGAGATGAACGCCTGGAACCGCTCCAAGCGCTATGCGCGCGCCTATGTCACCGATGACGGCGACCCGATCATCAAGATGGACATCAACATGGATTACGGCGTCTCCCGCAGGAATTTCGGGGACACGTTCCACATCTGGCGGCTGCTGCTGGCCGATTTCAAGAAGCACATCGACTGGTAAGGGCGCCCTGCCCCGAAATCGCCGCCTTCGCCCCTGCACCGCGCCGCGGTTCGGTGCAGGATGGCGGGCGATGAAGACCGGGGCGGGCCCCGCGCCCGCCCGCGCGCCAGGAGAAGACGCCATGATCCCCCGCCGAACCGCCCTCGCCGCCGCGCTCGCGCTGCTCTGCGCCCCCGCCGCCCAGGGGGCCGACCTGATCGCCGCCGCCGATCCCGACGGCGTGGTCGCGGCCATGCAGCGGCTCGGCTACCGCGCCATGCTGGACGTGGACAACGTGGGCGACCCGATGATCCGCTCCGCCTCCTCCCGGATCGAGTTCGAGGTGCTGTTCTATGACTGCGATGACGGCCGGGCCTGCCGCGCGCTGCAATTCTCGGCCGGGTTCGACCTCGAGGACGCGGTTCCGATGGAGCTGCTGAACCAGTGGAACGCCAGCCACCGTTTCGGCGCCGCCTTCCGGGACGAGGAGGGCGACCCGTTCCTGCAATACGACGTCACCACCCTGGGCGGGCTGACCGAGGAGAATTTCGCCGACATCGTGGACTGGTGGCGGGTCGCGCTGTCGGGCTTCGCCGAGCATGTCGACTACCGCCCCTGAGCGGCCGGCCGGGGAAGCGGCGGCGGCTCAGCCCCGCCCGAGCGCCCGCAGGACCGAGTCCGCGGCGCGTTCGGACGGCGCCGGGCCGCCGCGGCCGAGCATCTCCAGCGCCTCGGCCGCGCGGGACCGCTGCGCCTGCGCCGCCGCCTTGTCGGTCAGCAGGCGCGTGACCGCCCCCGCCGCCGCGTCGGGGGTGAAATGGCGCTGCAGGAACTCCGGCGCCACCGGCGCATCCAGCAGGATGTTGACCAGGGATGCGTATTTCACCTTGATCAGCCGCTCGGCGATCCAGGCGGTGAGCGGGTTCATCCGGTAGGCGATGACCTGCGGCGCGCCCATGGCCGCAAGCTCCAGCGACACGGTCCCCGAGGCCGCCAGCGCCGCGTCGCAGGCGGCGAAGGCGGCGAACTTGCGCGCCTCGGACGCCGCCGGGGACATGCCGCGCGGGTCGAGCACGCGGACCTCGCCCGGCCAGGACGCCGCCTGCGCCTTCACCGCATCCGCCACGTTGCCCGCGGCCGGGACCACGGCCACGAGGCCCGGGACCTGCGCCTGCACCCGCGCCAGCACCTCGCCGAACGGGGGGGCGATGCGGCTGACCTCGCCGTTGCGCGAGCCCGGCAGGATCACCAGCATCGGCCGGTCGCCGATCCCGAGATCCGCGCGCAGGGCGGCGCGGGCGGCTTCGTCCGGGACCGGATGCTCGATCACCGGGTGGCCGACGAAATCGCAGGTCATGCCCGCATCGGTCATCCAGGGCGGCTCGAAGGGCAGCAGGGCAAGCACGTGGTCGACATAGGCCGCCATGTGCTTGGCCCGCCCCGGTCGCCAGGCCCAGACCGAGGGCGCGACGTAGTGGATGGTCTTCAGCCCCGGGTCGGCAGCCCGCGCCTTCGCCGCCACCCGCAGCCCGAAGGAGGGGCTGTCGACGGTGATCAGCGCGTCGGGCCGAACCTCGGTCACGTGGTCGGCGGTCTGGCGGATGCGGGCGAGGAGCGCGGGGATCTTCGGCACCACCTCGGCCAGGCCCATGACGGCCAGCTCGTCATTGTCGAACAGGGGGACCAGCCCCGCCTCCTGCATCAGCGGGCCGCCGACGCCGGTCACCTCGACCGGTCCGCGGGCCTTCAGCGCGCGGATCAGGGGGGCCCCGAGGCGATCCCCCGAGGGCTCGCCCGACACCATCACGAGGCGCAGGGGGGCGGTCATGCGGGCGCCTCGGACGCAGCCCAGACGGCGAGGTTCAGCCGCTTCGCCTCCGCCGCCACCTCGGCCCGCCCGAGGATCAGCGCCCCCCTGGCGGCGACGCAAAGACCGGTCAGGCCGGCGGCATGGGCGCGGCGCAGCGTCTCGGGCCCGATGGCGGGCAGGTCCATGCGCCGGTCCTGCCCCGGCTTCGGCCCCTTGTAGAGCACCCCGCCCGGCGCCGTGCGCACCCGCCCGGGCAGACCCTCGACCTGGCCCAGCAGCACATCCGTTCCGCCGATCGCCTCGACCCCGAGGCACAGGCCCCCGGCCACCACCGCGCCCTGCCCGACGTCGAGCGGCCCCAGCGCCGCCACGATGGCGCGGGCGCGGGCGGCGTCGGCCTGTTCCGCCTCGGTCGGCGCGCGCCCCAGCGGGCCCTCCTTCGCCACCAACCCCTCGAGCAGGTCCTGCGCGGCGACGAGGCGAAACCCCTCGGCCTCGAGCATCTGCGCGAAGCCGCGCAGCATCTCGTCATCGCCCTTGCCCAGCAGCGCCAGCGCCTTCGGGGCCAGCTTCAGGGCGGTGGCGTCGAATTTCAGCGGATTGAGCCGCGGGCGCGTCATCCCGCCCGCGAAGCAGACCCGCCCGCAGCCCGCCCCGCGCAGCGCGGCGAAGAGGCGGCCGGGTTTTTCATGCGGGATCTCGGCGCCGGGATAGGCGGCGGCCCAGGGCAGCTCGGTCCCCGCGAAGCGGATCACCAGCGGCGGACGCCCCGCCTCGGCCTCGGCTTCGGCCACCAGCCGCGGCAGGTCCCCGCCCCCGGCGATGATGCCGAGCGCGCCCTCTCCGGGCGACGCCCCGGCGCGAGGCCCCGTCATGGCGTGGATCAGCCCTGCGCGGCGGTGACGAAGCCGCGCTTGCTGTCGCCCAGGAGGAAGGCGGTGACCTCGGCGACCAGCACCGAGCCCTCATGCGCCTTCGCCGCCGCGGCGGCCTTCTCGTCGAGGCTGCCCTCGCCCGCTTCGAAGATCTCGCGGAAGGCGGCGCGCAGGGCGTGGATCTCCTCGCGCGGGAGGCCCCGGCGCTTGAGGCCGATCAGGTTCAACCCCGCGAGATGCGCGCGGTCCCCGGTGACCGAGCCATAGGGGATCACGTCGCGCTCGACGCCCGTCAGCCCGCCGACCATGGCGCCATGGCCGATGCGGCAGAACTGGTGGATCGCGGCGTTGCCGCCGATCACGGCGAAATCGCCGACGGTGACATGGCCCGCGAGCGGCACGTTGTTGGCGACGATGACGTTGCTTCCCACCTGGCAGTCATGCCCGGCATGGGTGGACATCATGAACAGGCAGCGGTCGCCGATCTTCGTCAGCCCGCCGCCCTGCACGGTGCCGGGGTTCATCGTCACATGCTCGCGCAGCATGCAGTCGGACCCGATCTCGAGCCGCGTCGGTTCCCCTGCGTATTTCAGGTCCTGCGGCTGGTGGCCGATCGAGGCGAAGGGCCAGATCCGGGTGCGCGCGCCGACCGAGGTGATCCCGGCGACGGCGACGTGGGAGATCAGCTCGACCCCCTCGGCCAGCGTGACCTCGGGGCCGACGGTGCAGAACGGGCCGATCTTCGCGTTCGCGCCGATGGTCGCGCCGTCCTCGACGATGGCCGAGGGGTGGATCCGGGCGGTGGGATCGATGGTCATGGATGACCTCCGGGGTCCGATGGGTGGGCGCGCGCCCGGGGGGCCGGGCGCGCGGGGGCGTCAGCGCCTGCCCGGCGCGCGATGCGTTCGGCGCGCGGCGGGCGCGGCGACTGGCTCAGCGCGCGGATGGCGCGCGCCTTCTTCAGCGCGCGGCCGGCGCGCGCCTTCTTCAGCGCGCGGCCGGCGCGCGACGGCTGTCGCTCTCGTCCACGATCATGGCCGAGAACTCGCACTCGGCCACGGTCTTGCCGTTGACCTTGCCCTCGCCCCAGAACTTCCAGATCTTGCCGCGCCCGCGGATGACCTTCACGTGCAGCTCGAGCCGGTCGCCCGGCACCACCCGCTCGCGGAAGCGGCACTTGTCGACGGTCATGAAATAGACCAGCAGGTCCTCGCCTTCCTTGTCGAGCGTGTGCACGACCATCACGGCGGCGGTCTGGGCCAGCGCCTCGACGATCAGCACGCCGGGCATGATCGGCGCGCCGGGGAAATGGCCCTGGAAGAACGGCTCGTTGATGGTGACGTTCTTGATGCCGATCGCGCTGGTGGACGGCACGATCTCCTCGACCGCGTCCACCAGAAGGAACGGGTAGCGGTGCGGGATCATGTTCATGATGCGCGAGATGTCGGCGCGGCCCACGGCCTCGGCGCCCCCGGGTTCCTGGTCGGACATGGCGAAAGCCCCCCTTGCAGTCAAAATGGCTCGGGCTTGGTCATGCCGGGCGGCGGCCCGAAGGTCAAGCGGGGCGAGGCGTTTCCGCCGCCCCGGCGGCATGGGAAGGCCTGTCGGGAGGGGCGCGTCGGCGCCGTCGGGCGGCCCGCCGGGAGGAGGCGGCGCCGCGCCCGGTCCTCGCCTCAGGGTTCGAACAGCTTCTGCGGCGGGGTGAAGGCGATCTCGCCCATCATCTCGTCGAAGATCTCGGCCGCGGCGGCGGTGGCGTCGAGATCCGCGTCCCAGGCCGCGACCGCGGCGGCGTCGAGGACCACCGAGGCGCCGCGGCGGCGGCGCAGCTCCTCCAGCGCCATCGGCAGGCGCTCGCGCAGCGCATCGCGCCCGTCCTCGACGAACTTGAGCAGCAGCGCCCCGCGCTCCTGCGCCGCGCGCCGCTCCTGCCGCACGCGGCGGTCGAAGGCGGCGCCGCGCTTGGCGAACTCGGCCGGGTCCATCGTCTCGCGCGCCTGGGCCAGGGCCCGCTCCTCGGCCTCCAGCTCCTCCTTCACCCGGTCGAGCCGCGACTGGACCGCGGCGCGGGCGCGGGTTTCGGCCTCGGCCAGCGCCCTGGCGGCGTCGGAGGCGGCGAGAACGCGGGAGACGTCCACCACCAGGATCTGGGCCCGCGCCTGCGCGGGCGCGGGCGACGGCAGGGCCGCCGCCGCCAGGCCCGCCCCGAGCGCGAGGGCGGCCCCGGCGGCGCGCAGCCCCGCGGCGGGGCGGCGCAGGAAGGACCCGCGCCGCGCCATCAGAAGCGGGTGCCGACCGTGAAGCGGAAGAACTCGGTCTCGTCCTGCTCTTCCTTCACCAGCGGATAGGCGAAGTTGAACCGAAGCGGGCCGAAGGCGCTGTCGATGAAGATCGAGGCCCCGACCGAGGCCCGGAAGTCCATCCCGTCGTCGATCACCACCGGCGAGCCGGCGGGATAGAAGCTGTCGACGAAGACCGTGTCGTCGAGCCCCCAGACCGAGCCGGCGTCGGCGAACAGGCCGCCATAGATTCCCAGCTCCTCGGGCAGGCCCAGCGGGAAGGACACGTCGGCGCGGATCACGCCGAAATACTTGCCGCCCAGCGAGTCGTCGCGCTCCAGCCCGGAGGCGTCATAGACCGAGGTGTCGCGCGGGCCGATGCCGCCGTCCTGGAAGCCGCGGAAGCTGTCGCCGCCGAGGAAGTAGCGGTCGGTGATGCGCACCGGCTCGCCGATCGAGAACAGCGCGCCGGATTCAAGCTCCAGTGTCGCCACCACGTCGCCGCGCGCGAAGCTGGTCCAGCCCTTGGCCGAGGCGGTGCTGGAGACGAAGCCGCCGCCCCCGCGCGAGGCGAAGTCCTGGCTGAAGCGCAGCCGGTAGCCCTCGGTCGGCTCGACCGGGTCGTTGCGCTGGTCCAGTTCCCACGACGCGCCGAACCCGAAGGAAGTCTGGCGCCCCTCGTCGGCGAGGATCGACGGCGAGGCGGCCGGGGCCACGTCCCGGATCTCGTCCGAGGCGGCGAGCAGGCGCAGCTGCAGGCGCTGGTCCGGCGCCACCGGGAATTCCAGCGTCGGGCGCAGGAACAGGTTGGTCTCCTCGAAGGAGGCCTCGTCGGAGCGGTCGAGCATGGTCCAGCCGATGCCGAGGCTGGCGGCCAGGTCCCGCTCCAGCAGCGCCGGCTCGGTGAAGGCGAAGGTCACCGCCTGCTCGTCGCCCGAGATGTTCACGCGCCCCGAGATGGTCTGGCCGCGGCCGAGGAAGTTGCGCTCGGAGATGGTGATGTCGCCCACCGGGCCGTCGGCGGAGGAGTAGCCGAGGCCGAAGGAGATCGAGCCGGTCAGCTGCTCCTCGACCTCGACCGTCACCACGGCGCGGTCGTCGGCGGAGCCGCGCGCGGTGGTCACCTGCACGTCCGAGAAATAGCCGAGCGCGCGCAGCCGCCCGCGGGCGCGCTGGACCGCCGAGACGTTGAACGCGTCGCCCTCGGCGATCGAGAACTGGCGGCGCAGCACGCGGTCCTGGGTGCGGGTGTTGCCCTCGATGTCGATCCGCTCGACATAGACCCGCGGCCCTTCCTCGAGCACGTAGGTGATGTCGACGGTCTTCGCCTCGGGGTCCTTGCGGGGCCGCGGGCGCACGTCGATGAAGGCGTAGCCGGACTTGCCCGCCTCGAAGGTCAGCGCCTCGACGGTGTCGTCCACGTCGCGCGCGTCATACGCGTCGCCCTCGTCGCCGACGATCAGCGCCTGCAGCGCCTCGGGGTCGAGATCCTGCAGCGAGGTCTCCACCGACAGCACGCCGAACTCGTAGACCTCGCCCTCCTCGACGGTGAAGGTGATGACGAAATCCTCGCGGTCCGGGGTCAGCTCGGCGGTGGCCGAGAGCACCTCGAAATCCGCGTGCCCGTTCTCGAGGTAGAAGCGGCGCAGCAGCTCCTTGTCGAACTCCAGCTTGTCGGGATCATAGGTGTCGGAGGCGAAGAGCCAGCCGAAGAAGCCCGATTCCTGGGTGTTGATGGCGCCGCGCAGGGTGCGGTCCGAGAAGCGGCGGTTGCCGACGAAGGAGATGTCGCGCACGCCGGTGCGCTCGCCTTCCTCGATCTCGAACACCAGGTCGACGCGGTTGTTGTCGCGGCGGATGATCTTCGGCTCCACCCGCGCGCCGAAGCGGCCGGTGCGGCGGTAGAGTTCCAGGATCGCGCGGGCGTCGGCGTCGGCGGTGGCGCGCGAGAAGGCGTTGCGCGGGGCCGAGCGGATGACGCCGCGCAGGTCGCCCTCGTCGACCTCGTCCCAGCCCTCGAACACGACGCGGTTGATGTAGGCGGCTTCCTCGACCTGCACCAGCAGCCCGTCGGCGAGGGGCGAGATCACGACGTTCTCGAACAGGCCCGTGTCGAACAGGCGCCGCACGCTCTCGTTGATCGCGGCGGGGGTGGCGGGCTCGCCCTCCTGCACCGCCATGTAGGCCTTCACGGTGTTCTCGTCGACGCGGCGGGCGCCCTCGACCAGGATCCGCTCGACCCGCTCGACGACCGGTTCGTCCTGGGCCGCGGCGGGCGCCGGGACGGCGAGCGCGCCGAAGGCCGCCACCGCCAGCGCGGCGCACAGCCGCAGCGCCCCCGGCGCGCCCATGCGCGCTGCGCGGCCGCGCCGCGGCGCGTTCCGATCCCGTTGGGTCGCCATGCCCTGCCCTCCGAACTTCCGCCGCTCCCCGCGTCTGGCGGCGGGATCCGGCCTCGTCTTCACTGTCGTTCCTGCCGTGCGCGGCCCCGACAAGGGCGCGAATCGCGTCCCCGCGGCGTCAGAGCCAGGCGATGTCGTTCCAGGTCACGAACGCCATCAGCGCCAGAACCAGCGCCAGTCCGAACCCGGTCGCGGCCTCGGCCGCACGGTCGGGAAGCGGCTTACCACGCACCGCCTCGATTGCATAGAAGACCAGATGGCCGCCGTCGAGCACGGGGATCGGCAGCAGGTTCATCAGCCCGATCGAGGTGGAGATCATGGCGATCATCCCGAGGATGGCGCCGAAGCCCGCGGTCGCGGCCTCGCCCGACATCGAGGCGATGCGCAGCGGCCCGCCGAGGCCGGAGGCGTCGGCCTCGCCGCCGATGATCTTGTCCAGATAGGAGAAGGTGTTCTGGATGATCCGCCCGACGCCCTCGACGCCCGCGACCGCGGCCTCGCCGATCCCGGCGGGACGGGTGGCCGAGCCGATCACGAGCTGGCCGCTGACGCCGATCATCGGGCGCATCTCCACCCCGCCGTCGGCCAGCGGGAAGGGGGTCATCCGCGGGGTCAGCATCAGGGTGTGGGTCCCGTCCGCGCGCTCCACCGTCACCTCGAGCGTCTCGCCCTCGGCGGCGAAGACCCGCTCGCGCAGGTCCTCGAAGGCGTGGATCGGATCGCCGTCGACGGCGGTCATCCGGTCGCCCGGCAGCATCCCGGCCTCGCCGGCGGCGCCGCGCGGGTCGACCCGGCGCACCTCGGGGCCGATCAGGGGCGGGATCTCGAAGCTCAGCACCTCGCCCTCGCGCTCCACCACCACGGTGTGCGAGGGCGCGCCCGCGGCCGAGGCGGCCTTCACGAGGGCGGAGAAATCATCGACCGGCTGGCCGTCGACGCTGCGCACCAGGTCGCCTTCCCGGAGGGGCAGGTCCGCATCCTCGGCCACCACGCCGATCACCGGGCGCTCGTCCGGCATGCCGACGATCAGCGCCGTGGTCGCGACCATCACCGCGGTGAGCAGGAAGTTCGCCATCGGCCCCGCGGCCACGGTGGCGGCGCGCTTCCACAGCTTCGCGCCGGGGAAGGACCGCTCCCGGTCCTCGGGGCGCATCGCCGCGACGGCCTCCGCGTCGGAATTGGCCGAGGCCGCGTCCGCGTCGCCGAGGAACTTCACGTAGCCCCCGAGCGGCAGCACCGCGACGCGCCAGCGGGTGCCGCGGCGGTCCTCCCAGCCGTAGATCTCCTTGCCGAAGCCGATCGAGAACACTTCCGCGTGGATCCCGCACCAGCGGCCCACCAGGTAGTGGCCCATCTCGTGCACGAAGACGACGACCGAGAGCACGAAGATGAAGGGGATCACGGCGCCCAGCACCGGGCCCACCAGGGGGATCGCGTTCAGAAGTTCCATCGGCAGTCCTCAAACTCATCCGTCGGGGGCGACAGGCCCCTTACGCGCCGCGGGAGGGCGGGCCGGACGCGATGCCCGGCCCCGGGCGAAGGCGTCAGGCGGCCAGCGCCTCCACCCGCGCGCTTGCGGCGCGCCGCGCGGCGGCGTCGGCGGCCGCCACCGCCTCCAATGTAAGTGCGGGGCCGTGCGGCGCCAGAGCGGCAAGCGCCTCTTCCACCACCTCGGCCATCTGCAGGAAGCCGATCCGGCCCGCGATGAACGCCTCCAGCGCCGCTTCCTTGGCGCCGTTCAGCGCGGCCCCGGCCAGCCCGCCGGCCTCCATCGCCTCGCGCGCCAGGCGCAGGGCGGGGAAGCGGTCCTCGTCCGGCGCGCGGAAATCGAGCCGCGCGAGGCGCGCGAAATCGAGCCGTTCCACCGGCAGCGCCCCGCGCTCCGGCCAGGACCAGGCGTAGCCGATGGCGTGGCGCATGTCGGGCGCCCCGAGCTGCGCCAGGACCGATCCGTCCACGTATCCCACCATCGAGTGAATGATGGATTGAGGATGCACGATCACTTCGACCTGTTCGGGCGCGAGACCGAAGAGATGCTTCGCCTCGATCATCTCCAGCGCCTTGTTGAACATCGAAGCGCTGTCGATGGAGATCTTCAGGCCCATGTCCCAGTTGGGATGCGCCGCGGCCTCCTTCGCGGTGACCGAGGCCATCCGCTCCCGGTCCCAGTCGCGGAACGGGCCGCCGGAGGCGGTCAGGATCACGCGCTCGATGGCCTCGGGCTTGTCCTCGATCACCTGGAAGACGGCGTTGTGTTCGCTGTCGACGGGCAAGAGCCGCGCGCCATGGGCGGCGCATTCGGCCAGGAACAGGTCCCCCGCGGCCACGAGGCATTCCTTGTTGGCCAGCGCCACGGTGGCGCCCTGCCGCGCGGCGGCGAGCGTGGGGGCCAGGCCCGCGGCCCCGACGATGGCGCCCATGCACCAGTCGGTCGGCAGCGCGGCGGCGTCCTCGACCGCCTGCGGGCCCGCGGCGGCCTCGATCCCCGTGCCCGAGAGCGCCGCGCGCAGGTCGGCATAGCGCGCCGGGTCGGCGGTCACGGCGAGCTGCGCGCCGAATTCCTGCGCCGCGGCGGCGATGCCGTCGATATTCGAATGGCCGGTGACGGCGACCATCTCCACCGCCTCGCGCCCCCCGGCCCAGCGCAGCACGTCCAGCGTGCTCTGCCCGATGGAGCCGGTGACCCCGAGGATCGTCGCGCGGCGCATCCCTGCCCCCTTCACCAGATGAAGACCGACTGGCCGCGCGCGAAGCTGATCAGCGAGGCGAGCAGCGCCGCCGCCAGCATCCCGTCCATGCGGTCCAGAACGCCCCCGTGCCCGGGGATGAGGTTGGAGCTGTCCTTGACCCCGCAGACCCGCTTGAGGCGGCTTTCCGCAAGGTCCCCGCCCACGCTGACCACCGCGATGGCGGCCGAGACGATGGCGACTTCATGCGCGAAGGTGCCGGTGGTGGCGGCGGCGAAGACCGCGCCGACGGCGGCGGCGAAACCGATGCCCGCCAGGAACCCCGACCAGGTCTTGCCCGGAGACACCGCGGGCCAGAGCTTGGCCCCCCCGATCAGCCGCCCCCCGAAATAGCCGCCGATATCCGCGGCCATGACGGTGATGATGACCCAGAGCGCGGCCTCGAACCCGTAATGGTCGTCGTCGCGCAGCCCGACGAAGGCGGCGCAGGCGGCGGCGATGTAGAGGCCCCCGACCAGCGTCACCGGCCCCGCCTTGCCGCGCGCCCACAGGATCGCCAGCGGCGCCAGCGCCAGCGCCAGCCACAGCATGCCCCAGCGCATGAACGAAAGCTCGGTGATGATGCAGGCCCCCGCCGCCCCCAGCGCGACGATCCAGCCGAGCGCGTCGAAGCGCGGGGCCCGCATCCGGCGCAGCTCCCACACCATGGCGAAGGCCGCGGCCGACAGCAGGATCGCGAAGGGCCAGCCGCCCCAGGCCAGCGCGGCGAGGCTGACCGCCCCCATCACCGCGGCCGAGATGGTGCGCAGCCCGAGATCGGCCAGCTTGCGCTCGGCCTTGCGCGGGGCGGGGGCGGGTCCGGTCAAGACGCTCAGCCCGGAACCGCGCCGAAGCGCCGCTCGCGCTCGCCGAAGGCGCCCAGGGTGCGGGCGAAGACCTCGGGGGTGAAATCGGGCCAGCACTCATCCACGAAGGCGAACTCGGAATAGGCCGACTGCCAGGTGAGGAAGTTGGACACCCGCATCTCCCCGGACGTGCGGATCACCAGGTCCGGGTCCGGCAGGCCATGGGTCCAGAGCGCGCCCGAGAACCGCTCCTCGCAGATCTCGGCCGGGTCGATCCGCCCCGCGGCGGCGTCCTCGGCCAGGCGGCGCGCGGCGGCGATGATCTCCACCCGCCCGCCATAGTTCAGCGCGACGCAGAGCTTGAGGCCGGTATTGCCGGCGGTCTGCGCCTCGAGGCTGTCCATCAGCGCGGCGAGGTCGCGGTCAAGCGCGCCGCGGTCGCCGATGAAGCGGACCTGGACGTTGCGGCGGTTGAGGTCGGCCCCCTCGCGGCGGATGTACATGCGGAACAGGTTCATCAGCCCGCGCACCTCCTCGGCCGCGCGGCGCCAGTTCTCGGTCGAGAAGGCGTAGAGGGTCAGGTACGACACGCCGATGTCGGAGGCCGCCTCGACGATCTCCCGCACCATCTCGGCGCCCTTGCGGTGCCCGGCGAGGCGCGGCAGCCCGCGCCTCTGGGCCCAGCGGCCGTTCCCGTCCATGATGATCGCGACATGCGCCGGAAGGCAGCCTTCCGCCGCCGCCGCAGAGGGCTTCAGCATCCCCATCTCCTCGTACCGGCGCGCTGGGGGCGCGCCGCGGGTCCGACCGGTTCCGGCGTCGGGGGCGCCCCCGGGAACAGGGGCGCCGGCCGCGTCATGCAGGGCTCAGACCTGCATGATCTCCTCCTGCTTGGACGCGAGCGCATCGTCGATTCGCTTGATCGCGCCGTCCGTCAGGGACTGGACCTCGTCGGACCACACTTTCTGGTCATCCTCGGACATGCCGGCCGCCTTGGCCTTCTTGATCATGTCCATGCCGTCGCGGCGCACGTTGCGCACGGCCACCCGGGCATGTTCGGCATACTGGGCGGCGACTCTGGCCAATTCACGGCGCCGCTCTTCGTTCAGCTCGGGAATCGGCAGGCGGATGATGGTGCCGTCGACCACGGGGTTGATCCCGAGGCCGGAGGCGCGGATGGCCTTTTCCACCTTGCCCACCAGGGCCTTGTCCCAGACGTTCAGGGTGACCATGCGCGGCTCGGGGACGTTCACGGTGCCGACCTGGTTGACCGGGGTCATGGACCCGTAGGCCTCGACCATCACCGGCTCCAGGATCGTCGCCGAGGCGCGCCCGGTGCGCAGCGAGGCGAATTCCGTCCTCAGGTTCCCCATGGCGCCGTCCATGCGGCGCTGCAGGTCGTCCACGTCGATATCGATGTCTTCTTCGCTCATGCCTGTTCCTCGCCCCGCGGGCGCCCTTCGGGGTCAGTTCTGCTCGACAATGGTGAATTTTCCGCGGCCCCTCAAGACCTCGGCGAAGCCGCCCGGCGCGGACAGCGAACACACGATCAGCGGCAGGTTGTTGTCGCGCGCCAGCGCGATGGCGGAGGCGTCCATCACCTTGAGGTGCTTCTGCAGCACCTCGTCATAGGTGATCCGCTCGTAGCGCTGCGCATCCGGGTTGGTCTTGGGATCGCTGTCATAAACGCCGTCGACCTGGGTGCCCTTGACGATGGCGTCGCAGTTCATCTCCATCGCCCGCAGCGTCGCCGCGGTGTCGGTGGTGAAATAGGGGTTGCCGGTGCCGGCGGCGAAGATGCACACGCGGCCCTTCTCGAGGTGCCGGGCCGCGCGGCGGCGAATGTAAGGCTCGCACACCGTCGCCATCGGGATGGCCGAGATCACGCGGGTGTGGATGCCGAGACCCTCGAGCGCGGACTGCATCGCCAGCGCGTTCATCACGGTCGCCAGCATGCCCATGTAATCGGCCTGGGTCCGCTCCATCCCCTGGGCGGCGCCCGAGAGGCCGCGGAAGATGTTGCCGCCGCCGATCACCAGGCACAGCTCCGCGCCCAGTTCGTGCACGCGCTTCACCTCGAGCGCGATCCGCTCCACGGTCGGCGGGTGCAGGCCGAAATTCTGGTCGCCCATCAGCGCTTCGCCCGAGATCTTGAGCAGCACGCGCTTGAACATAAGCGGGGCGGACGTGTCCTGTCCGTCTGTCATCGGGCGAGTCTCCGGCTGGTGCGAGGCGGGCGCAATGTGTCGGATGGCGGGGGCGCTGGCAAGCCTGCGCCGCCGCCCCGCCCCGCGCGCGGGCGCGGAGGCGCGCAGATGTCGCGCCCCGCGCCCCGGCGCCCCGGGGGTTGGGAAACCGGGGGCCCCGCCCGGGATGCAGGCCGGGGAGACGCGCCTGGGCGCCTTGCCGGCGCGCTGGCCCGCGTCCCGCCGCGCGCGTCAGGCGGGCGCCCCGAGCCCCGGCGGATCGGCGAGGCGGCGATAGCCCAGCAGCTCGAAATCCCGGGCGTAGATCGCCGACACCCGCTCCAGCGTGTCGCGGCGGGCGTAGTATTCCTCCCACGCCCGGCGCACCGATTGCAGGGGGTGGGGGACCTGCGCGGGGGCCAGGTCGAACCGGGCGCAGAGGTCTTCGAAGATCGCCTGGATCCCGTCCTCGAACGCGTAGAGACGCTTGACCAGCACCTGGCCGTCTTCCTCCACGAACCGGGCCTGGGGGTGGAAATGCACGTCCGCGGCGCTGAGCCCCCCGAGGTCCTGGCGCACGAAGGCGTCGAAGCCCGCGGCGGCGATGGCCCCGCGGCGGCGATGGTCGTGGTAGAGGCCGACGACCCGGTCATAGGGGTTGCGCACCACGGCGACGGAGTGGAGCTGCGGCCAGCGGCGGCGCCCGAGCAGGCGGCGCGCGTCCGAGGCGAAGAGGTGGCGCAGGTCCGGCGCGGCGCTGTCGAAGCCGGTCTCGATCCCCAGCGCCGCCTGCATCGCGGCCCCGAGCGCCCCGCCCCCGGTGCGGGGCACGTTCACGAGCGCGAAGTTGGACGGGTGGTGGATCAGCATCGGCGGCGCCTTTCCGGGGGGCTGCGGCGGTCCCGCACGGGGGATGCGCGAAGCCTGCCCAAGGAAGGTTAACCAAATCCTGACACGCCCCCGCGCGCGCCCTGCCCCGAAAACGAAAAACGCCCGGCCGCAGGGGCCGGGCGTCGTCCGTTCAGGCGAAGAAGGGGCTGATCAGCCGCCCATGGTCTTGGCGACCTCGGCCGCGAAGTCCTCTTCTTCCTTCTCGATGCCCTCGCCGACCTCGACGCGGGCGTAGGCGACGACCTTCAGGTCCGCGCCGGCCTCGGCGACCGCCTTCTCGACGGTCAGGTCGGGGTTGATGACGAAGGTCTGCTTCAGCAGGCACACTTCCTGGTAGAACTTGTTCATCCGGCCGACGATCATCTTCTCGATGACCGCGTCGGGCTTGCCGGACTCGCGCGCCTGCTCGGTCAGCACGTTCTTCTCACGCTCCACCAGCGCCGGGTCGAGGTCGGAGACGTCGAGCGAGGCGGGGTTGGTGGCGGCGATGTGCATCGCGACCTGCTTGCCGATGGCTTCGGCGGCGGCCTTGTCCGAGCCGGTCAGCGCGACGAGCACGCCGATCTTGCCCATGCCGTCGACCACGGCGTTGTGGATGTAGGAGGCCACGACGTCGCCCTCGACGCGGGACATGCGGCGCACCGACATGTTCTCGCCGATGGTGGCGACCTTGTCGGTCACGGTGTCGGCGACGGACTTGCCGCCCATGTCGGCGGCCTTCAGGGCCTCGATGTCGGACACGCCCAGGGCGGTCTTGGCGATGGCGCCGACCATCTCCTGGAACTCGCCGTTGCGGGCCACGAAGTCGGTCTCGGAGTTCACCTCGACCGCGACGCCCACGCCGTCCGCGGCGGCGACGGCCACGAGGCCCTCGGCGGCGGTGCGGCCGGACTTCTTGGCGGCCTTGGCCAGGCCCTTGGTGCGCAGCCAGTCGGTGGCGGCCTCGATGTCGCCGTCGTTCTCGGTCAGCGCCTTCTTGGCGTCCATCATGCCCGCGCCGGTCTGGTCGCGGAGCTGTTTCACAAGGGCTGCAGTGATGGCCATCTCGTCTCTCCTCGGGCTTTCGCCGGGCCGCCCGCGCGTGTCGCGGGGTCTCGGCCCGGGCGCCTCCGCGCCGCCGCCGCCTGGACGGGGAACACGGTTTACGGGCGCCGTATGGGTCAGCCGCGGCGCTGGGTCAAGCGCGGCGGGCGTCGTCGAATCGTCATGTCGTGATGCCGCGGGCGGGGGATCGCCCCCCCGGGTGCGGCGCGGGGGGGGGGGGGGGGGGGGGGGGGGGGGGGGGGGGGGGGGGGGGGGGGGGGGGGGGGGGGGGGGGGGGGGG
>NZ_JBOCEF010000046.1:0-40304 GCF_050586345.1 Rhodovulum sp. DZ06 | reverse complement strand
GGGTGGCGACTCCGATAGGCTTTCGGGAGGTTGCGGTAAGCCATTGGCCGCGAAGGCGCTCGGGTGGGGAGCGCGGGGGGCGAGGCCCTGATGGCGGATCAATGGGTTAGCGGGAGTGTTGTAGAGCGTTTTCACGGGGGTGAAGGCAGCATTGGGCCAGCCGCCATTGACCCGCGCGACTCCGCCGTATCTTCTGGGGATTGGGTGTCGAGCGTGGGGGCGAGCATGATTTCGCTTGAAAAGCCGAAGAACGAAGCCGACTGGAATAAAGTCGTCTCGGCGGTCATCGATGGCGTGGTCGCGCTTTCAACCGGCAAGATCATCAGCATCTACACCACGGCCAAGAAGCTCCGCAGCGATGAGATGAAGGCGCCGCCTTCGGATGGCGAGCTTGCCTGGAACTGGGTGCAGGCCGTCGCCGCGGAGACCGCCGCCTGGATGCTCCTCCACGACAGAGTCAAGGAGCACCTGGCCGCCGAGGCCGTTAGGAAGGCGGCCGTCAAAAAGTTCCTCGAGCGCGCCATGGCCTTCGACGATGGTTGCGAACTAGTCGCCGAGCACTTCCTCTACCCCGAACGCTTCGCTGCGTTTGAAAACGGCCGTGCCGCCGCCCACGCCTTCCTGACCGCCGCGGCGCCCGACCACCGCATCAAGCCTGACGAGGCCGCCGAACTCTTCAATCAGGGCTCTGCGCGCCAGGCGGGCAGGGTGCAGAACGCCGACCCCGGACTCTTCCATGTCCTCATGGACCGCTTGGAAGGCAGGACGTCGGAGCGGGAGCGCCGTCTCCTCGCCTGGGACCGCCATGGCGACTGGATTCGGGGCCTCTACGAACTTCAGCCGATCTTTGGGCAGGAGCCAGACAGCGGCATCACCCTCGCCCGCACCTATCTACCGCTGCGTTGCTTCCGCCATGTTCCCGTGCCGCCGAAGAAGGTGGGCGAAAAGGTCGACGAGTGGGTCGCTCATGTCGGCATGCTGCACGAGACGGTGCGCGCTGCTCTGGACGACCCGAAAGGCCCGCAATTGCAGCTCGTCGCCGGCTCCCCCGGTTGCGGCAAGTCCTCCTTCTCCTGGGCATTCGCAGTGGAGTTGATAGAGGCTTGCCGGACCGGCGCGCGTGCTCGCAACGTGTTGCTCGTCCGCCTCCAGAACTTCCGCTTTCGGGACGACCTCGCCGCGGCGCTGGCCGACCATTTGGCCCGCTGCTATCGGCCGCTGTCGGACCGGGGCGGCGAGGGGCTGCCCGGCGACCCGCTCTCCTGGCTGAAGGACGGGGATCGCCAGCTGGTCATCCTATTCGACGGGCTAGATGAGCTATCCCACGACAAAGCGACAGCGGAGGCGCATACGGACGATTTCGTCAAGTCGGTGCAGACCCTGTTCCGCGACTGGACGCCCGAGGAGCTTCGCGTCGTGGTGCTCGGCCGCCCCGCCGCGTGCCAGAAAGCGGCTGATGTCGCGCGTTTGGATGACGATCGGGTGCTTCATTTGCTGCCGATGCGAGCGCTGCCCGACCCAGTGTTCGCTGCGAAAGTGGGTCGTTCCGACAGAATGCAAGTACTGTCGCTAGGGCGCGCGCTTAGGCGGGTCGAGGATCCCGACGCACTGCTCCTCATCGATCAGCGCGAGACCTTCTATCTGAGGAACGCGGCCTGCCTTGGTCTGCCGGCCGAAGTCGCGCCCAAAGCGGTCACGCACAATAGTATGGAGGCGCTCAATTCCGAGCCGCTTCTCCTCTACCTCCTCATGATCACCGGCTACACGGGCGAGGGGTGGAAGGCGGCGCAGGGCAATCCGAACATCGTCTACGAGGAGATCTTCCGTCGCGTGTACCAACGCGACGCCGCCCGCCGTCCCGCGGACGTGCCGCCGCTGAGCGAGGCTGACTTCTTTACCCTGATGGAATGCCTGGGCCTCGCCTCCTGGCAGCGCCAGGAGCGTACCGGCAGCGAGGAAGAGTACCTCCGCATCCGGGAGCTACACGCGGACGAGGAACAGGCCGAGCGGTTCGAAAGCGACCCGCTTTCCAGTCTGAAGAACGTTGCGGTGCAGACCTATACCCGCTCCGATCTCGGCGGGTCCGCCGGTTTCGAGTTCGTTCACCGCTCCTTTGGCGAATACCTTGTTGCCCGTGCGTTGATGGCGGCAGCTGGCAAACTGGCGCGGAACCCATCCCTCTCTCGCTACGCCAAGTTTCGAAAGCACGCCGCTGTCTGGGAGCGGTTGGTGGGGCAGGGTGAACTGACCCACCCAATCATCGACTTCCTGCAGCGTGAGGAGTTGCTGGACCGAGCGACTGCTCACCCCCGACTGCAGACCTTTCTGCACTACGCCGTGCAGGACGGCTTCCCGGTCCACAGTGAGCGGGGGGCTGCGTCCTGGATGGAGCTTGCGGGGCGCGAACGCTCCGCGCTTGTTGCGCTAGTGGCCGTGATGTCCGCGACGGTTGGGTGGGCGCGTGCAGTCACGGCGGGGGCGACTAAAGACGCGGGCGAGGCTGGGTTTTTCCTGACATTCCAGCCCTACTCACGCGATGCCGTTGTGGGGGACAAACCGACGTTGAATGTCGAGCGTTTGTTGGAGCGCATTGAGGCGACGGGACAAGGGATCGCATCCAGACTTCTTGCATGGACGAACCTGAGCCAGGCGCAGCTGAGCGGGGCGAGCCTGAGCGGCGCGAACCTGTTTGAGGCGAACCTGAGGGGGGCGAACCTGAGCAGGGCGGACCTGGCCTGGGCGCAGCTGGCCAGGGCGGACCTGGCCGGGGCGGACCTGAGCGGGGCGGAACTGGGCAGGGCGCAGCTGGACGGGGCAAACCTGTTCGAGGCGAACCTGAGCGGCGCGAAGCTGGGCGGGGCGAACCTGATCCAGGCTGACTTGGGTGTGGCGCTGCTAAACGGAGCCAATCTGCGCAGAGCGGAGCTGGGCGGGGCGAACCTGAGCGGGGCGAGCCTGAACGAGGCGGACTTGGTCGGGGCAGACCTGCGCAAGGCGAAGCTGAGCGGGGCGAAGCTGATCGAGGCGGACCTGCGCGGGGCGAACCTCGATGAGGTAAACCTGAATGGGGCGAAGCTTCGCTGGGCGAAGCTGAGCGGGGCGTACCTAGGTGGGGCGAAGTTGATCGAGGCGGACCTGAGCCAGGCGAAGCTGATGGAGGCGGACCTGCGCGGGGTGAACCTGTTCGAAGCGAACCTGATCGAGGCTGACTTGAGCGGGGCGAACTTGCGAGGGGCGAAGTTAAGATCTGCGAACTGCAAGCGGCTGCGTATTCAATCCGCCAAATTAGATTTCGCGGATTTGAGTCAAGCTGAAAACTTTCCCTGGGACAGACTTGCGACTGCTGGCGGCAACGCGCAAACCATTTTACCAGAAGGCGTTGAGCGGCCGTGCAACTGGGCGGTGTTTTCTTAATGGTTGGTCAAAATTACTTGTACGGGTCGAGAAAAATACGCCCTCTAGAGGAGTAAATTTCCACAAATCTATCCCGCTCAATGGATTTTATTTTTGGCCTAGCTGGGTCTGGGTCATCCTGTTCGTGCGCTGGGAGAACCCTTAGGAGGTGCTTGGATGTGGAAAGAATCCAGGCTTTTGGGAAGTGGACCGCTTCATCGCCGTGGGTGCTTATAGAGACGGAGAAGTCGTTTTCGCTTATATCGAAAACGCGGAGGTGTAGATCGAGGTGCTCCTTTGACCAGGTGGAGTGATCGTGTAGGTAATCGAAGTAATTTCTGTCTGTTCTATAGATTTTTTCCAACGCAGCCGCCTGGCGTCCCACGGACGCTTTTAGTCGATCAATGTCTTTTTCTTTATTTTTGGATAGAATATGTGCGATTATCAAGGCGGTTGGGATGATGATTATTCCCGCAACGTCGAAGGCTTCCATGGCATTTGTCCAGCTTGGGTCATTGTGGCGCGCCGGTGGCGATGACCTTTGGGGGCTGCAGAAACATCTACATCAGGCGAAGTCGAGCTCGTGCGTCGAGCTTGATTCGCTGGAAAATGTAAGCACTGAAGTTACATGAATAATCCCGGCCGAGCAGCTAGGCTGTCTCCCTGATCCGAGCTGGGAAATTCCAAGACCGGGCGACCCAGAGAGCGCTCTTGGAGCAGAGGCAAAGCGGGGCTGGCTGTTGAGCGGCCCTGGGGTTGAGTGGCGTTAATTGCTCAGCTGTGAGGATGGGCATATTGCCTCTGTGCCGCGGGAACATATGGACTCATGCATGTTACCAGGTTGCTTTGTCGCACGCTTGAGGGTGAGGGTTCGGTTGGCTTCCGAGCGTGGCCTCTTTTGGCGAACGAGCGCTTTTGCGGATGTCCATCTATTCTAATTCTCGAGGGCTAGTTTTTTGAGTGAAATTGATGCAACCCTTCGCCTTCTCGAGATGCCTCACCAAAGCGCCCTCCGCTGGATGCACGACCGCACCGGCCAAGAGATCCCCTGGGAGGACTTCAAGGCCGAGGCGGCGCGCGGCAACCGGATCTCCAGCCAGGCGAAGGGGATCTACAAGCCGGGCAACTCGGAGTTCGCGCTGTCGGTCAAGCTCTCCCCGGACGGGCCGTATGACGACAAGCACTTCCGCCGGCTTCCGGATGGGAGCTGGACGCTCGAGTACCACCAGGAAGGCCACGATTACGAGAACCCGCGCTCGGACTACACCAACGCCGGCTTGTTCCGCTGCATGGAGGAAGGCGTCCCAGTCGGCGTGCTTGTGAAGACGAGGTCCAAACCCGAGGTGGTCCACTACCGGATCGAAGGGCTGGCCCTGGTCGAGGACTGGAAGGCTGGGTACTTCAAGCTCCGCGGCGCCACGCCGGACGGCCGGTTCACCAAGGGCGTCAGCGCGGCGCAGGCGCTTCGCGACAAGCTGGAGAACGAGTCGGGCAGCCCGGGCCTCAACGCGCCGGGCATGTTCGAGGCCGACAATATCGAGGACCTCCGCGAGCGGGAGCTTCGCCGGCTGCATGTGCGGCGAGGGCAGGCGCGCTTCCGCCAGGGCCTTCTTGAGGCCTACCAGGGTCGCTGCGCCGTGACGGGAACCCGGGTCTCCGCGGTCCTCGAGGCGGCCCACATCATGCCGTACCGGGGCGCTGCCACGAACCACGTGCAGAACGGTCTCCTGCTGCGCTCGGACATTCACGCTCTCTTCGACCAGGGCCTGCTCGCGATCGATGCCGAGGCTTTGACCGTGGTGGTCTCGAGCGAGCTGGCCGGCAGCGCCTACGACAAGATCGCGGGCAAGAAGCTGCGCCTCCCGGCGGCGCCCGAGCATCAGCCGAGCAAGGACGCCCTGGCCAAGCACCGGCAGTGGGCGGGGATCTAGTAGGATTCCGTTTACCAAGCGATGCAAAGCTGCCGTGACCAGCGGTGGAGGCACGTATGCGCTATTTCAGAGTGGGGATCTCGCGGGAGCCGAACGACGGCGATCTCGTCCAGGGCTACGTCCAGGCGCCGAGCGAGGAAGACGCGCGCCGGATGCTGCCCCAGGATCCAGGCCTCTACCTCATCGATCAATCTCACAAGCTGCGCCCGGCACGGGAGGTTGAGCTCTGGACCAAGGGCGGCAAGCTCATCCAGGAGCTTCGCGCCAGCCAAGGCATCGACGAGCCCCCCGCCGCCTATGAGGTCGACGGCTATCGCAACTCAGCCGGCGCCGCTTTCGGAACGCTGAGCTGAACGAAGAAGCCGGGGCGGTTTCCCGCCCCGGCTCACCCCTCGCGCTCCCGCCACACCGGGCATTTGCCCGGCGGCGCCTCGCTGACCGGCACCTCCTGGGCCGGCCGCCGCCAGGCGCAGCACCACCAGTACTCCGGGGTCGTCGGATACCCACCGTCATGCCGATGTAGGCAGGTGTCGCAGCCGACGGTCTTCGGCGCGCCCCGCTCGCAGCTCATCGCGCGCCCTCCCCGCAAACGCCCTCGAACACCGCCATGAAGCTCGCGCCGTCATCGAGGGTCCGGGCCGTGTCCTCCTCCGACCACGACGGCAGCGCGGCCCTCAGCTCACGGCACATCGCGGCCTCGGTCGCGGAGCCGCCCGGCCGCGCGCAGGCGCTCGGCAGCAGGGCGAGGGTCAGCAGCATCGCGGCGGCGGGCCGCGTCCACGCGGGTGCGGATCTCATCGGCGTTTCTCCTGTCCTGTTCCTCATAGCGGTCCCGGGCGGCGCGGCGCCCGGCGGCGCGGCCTCGGGCGTAGAGCGCCCAGGCGACCAGCAGCGCGGCGGCGACCGCGGCGGCGATGCGGCCGAGGCGGGAGCCGCGCAGCCAGACGTAAGCCTCCAACGCGACCGCGATCACTGCTCCCGCCCCCGACCGAAGGCGCGCCAGAGCACGACGCCGAGCGAGGCGATCCCCAGCGCGGCGAAGGCCCAGGTGACCCAGGCGCCCGGCAGGGCGGGGGCGGCGTCCTGCACCGCGCGCTCGGCCGAGAAGATCACCGCCTCGACCGCGACGCCCTCCTTCGCCGCCTGGGCGGCGGGGCGCGGAACCGGCTCGGGCGCGAAGCGCGTGCCGCGGCGGGGGAAGGGCGCGCCCCAGCGGGCCGGGCGGGCGCGGTCGTCGATATGCACGAAGCCCTGCGCGGGGTAGGTGCCGAAGGCGGTGAAGCCCTCCTCGCGCGCCAGGTCGATCAGTCGCTCGGGGTCGATGTTGTCGACGCGGATGTCGAAGGCCTTCCCCTCGAGATGCTGCGAGCGTTTCGCGCCGCCGACGCGCCGGTTATGGGCCGGGTCGCGATAGGCCGAGAGCACCACCAGCGGCACGCCCAGCCTGTCCCGCAGCCGCTGCAGCCGGTCCATGGAGCGGCGCGAGAGCTTCAGCGAGCCATCGCCCTTCGAGGCCATCTCGGCGGGGGAGAAGTCGGGCCAGGGCCACGACGAGAGATCGACCTCGCGCCAGTGCGAGGCCTCGAGCAGGTCGGTCATGGGGATCTCCGTGAGGTTGGGAGGGTCAGTCGTTGGGACGCCGCGGGAGCGCCTTGATGTCGGCGCGCATCTCCGCGAGCGCCTCGCGGATCTCGGCATGGCGCAGGGCGGCCTCGCGGCGGTCCTCCGCACGGGTGGCGGCGGCGTCGGCGCGATCGTCGCGGACCCGGCCTTCAAGGGCAGAGACGCGGGAGGAGAGGCGGCCATAACCTGCGAGGCCGCCCGCGAGGGCGAGCAGCAGCCCGCCATAATGCTGGATCACCTCGACCAGCTGAGGGGGCGGGTCGGCGGCCATGGCTCAGCCGAGATCGCCCCAGAGGGTCCAGGCGTCGGCGCCGGTCTTGATCAGGTGGGCGACGCCATGCTGGGCGGCGATGGCGGTGAGGCCGCCGGCGCTGGAGAGGGTGACGCCCGACGCCGCCGCGACCGAGACCGCGCCGGTCCCGGCGCGGATCAGGCGCAGGGGGACGCCGAGGGGCAGATCCTCGGTGGCCTCCGCGGGGATGGTGACCACCGCGGCGGCGGTCAGCAGGACCGTGCCGCCGAGGACGTCCGCCAGGGTCAGGGCGGTGTCGGCGGCATAACTCGCGACCCCGCCGGTGGTGGCGACGCGGTGGTCGTCCGCACCGTCGAAGAGCCGCCAAGCCCCGTCGACGCTCGAGCGCCAGAGCGTGCCCGCCACCGCATAGGCGGGGCGGGCCGCGCCGGTATGGGCGGCGAGCAGCGCGTCCAGGCTGTCGTCGGTGCGGTCCGCGAAGGTTTCGGGCGACACCGACGTTGCAGGGGGAACGATGGGGTCGCCGATGCGCGGCGCGCCCCAGAGCGCGGGCTGGGTCATTTCGGTTTCCTTTTACAGGTCGAGGCGGATCCGGCCCGCCTCCCAACTCGAATAAGTCGGGAACGCCCGCACCTCCTGGAAGGTCACGGGGAATGCGGCCGAGGCCCCCACGGGCGAGATGGGGCGAACGAGGAAGGCCGATGCGCTCGCGGCGACCTCGCGCGAGATCGGCCAGGAGGCCCCGCCTCCCGTGGCCACGCGGCGGCGGATCGCCCACGACCCCGCGACCTCCTCGGACGTGAACACTGCGTCCGCACCCGCCGTGCGATCAAAGCAGGCGCCCCCGAAGTAGGCCGATGCGGCGAAGAACGGGTCGCCCGTCGGGGCGACGACGGAATGAGACCAGTGGGCTGCGGTCGAGGGGTCGACCCCGGTCAGCAGCGCGCGCCGGATCTCGCCGTCCCAGGCGGGCGATCCAGTCTCGGTGAAGTGGGCGTAGAGGATCGCCCCGCCATCATCCGACACGTCGAGGAGGCGCACCGTGTCGCTCGTCCCGTCGGCTTCGAGAATCGAGGGCAGCGCTGCCGACGGCGTGCCGCCGGCGTTCATGACCAACGGCAGCCCGGCGCCGGTCTGCACGTTTCCGACTGCGGTTCCGCCGACCTCGACGTTCCCGCTCGCCATGTCGATTTCGAAGACGCGCAAGCCGATGAAGGACCGCGGATGCAGAGTCGCGAACACCCGCAGACGCCCGGGCGAGACCTGCCGGATCGCGAGATAGGTCAGGTCCGGGTCGGCGTAGCCCAGACCCTCGGAGCCGAGAAGAAGCTGCTGGAAAGCGCCGCCCCCCGCCCAGGTCGCGGCGTTGTCCCCGGAGCGATAGAGGCCCCAGTTGTTCGCGTTCGAGCCACGCCGCGTGAACACCCACACCTGTGCGCCCCAGGTGAAGACCTGGACGTAAGCGGCAGGGGTGGACGCCCCGGTCAACGCGCCTTCCGCCCCGAGCCCGGCCGGGTCGGGCCCGGTGCGGTAGCGGACCGAGTTGTCTTCCCCGTGGCCCGTGTATGCGACGAACAGCTCCCCGTTCCCCATCACCTCGACGGCCGGGGCGTTGTGATCATCCTGGGCGTAGGCCGCAGACAGGATCCGCCGATCCGTCATGTTCCCGTCCGCGCCGAACCCATAAAGGTACTGCGCCCCGCTTTCGGTGACCCCGCCGAAGCAGAGCCGCCCGCCCACGACCCGGGCCTGCGGGTGGATCCACCACGACGCCAGGGCCCGGGCGGCGCCGTGAACCGGCCATTCGACCGCCGCCCCGGGCGTGGCCGCGACATCCAGCAAGCGGATGTTGTCGTACTCGCCCGGCTGGCCGAGGCTCGAACCGATGTAGTTTCCGACCCGGAACGCGCCCGGCGGTTGATGGATCGGCCCCGACAGGTCCGCCACATGCACGGACGCGCCGTTGACATAGACCGTCACCCGACCGGCCGCGCCCGCGGATGCGTCATGCACGACCGTGAAGTGATAGATCTCCCCGGCGACGGGCGACATGGGCGAGCCGGTATAGATCGTTGCGGACCCGTCCACCGAGTAGAGGAAGCGCAGTTCGTCCGCGCTGTGGTCCCAGCGCAGGATCCAGCCTCTTCCGCCGGCGACGCTTTCCCACCAGCCGCACAACTGGCTGGACGAACTCGCAGCGATGGAGGCCGGGCGAACGGAGAACTCCACTGTCCAGTCCGCCGAGAGATCCCACGACCCCGCCGCGTCGATCTCGATATGGCTGCCGAAGCCGCCCGCAAGCGTGATCGCCTTGGCGCCGAAGATCGGCGCGGCCGAGGTGATCGTGTGCCCCGCCGCGGCGACGGGCAGAAGCCCCGGCCCCTCATCGTAGACGAACCCATTGGCGTTGGCCTCTTCGCCGGACACCTGTGCGACGGTGTTCGTCCACAGTCCCGGCGCGACGGTCACGGTTCCGGCGCCCGCCGAGAGGATCTCGGACAAGGCCGTCCTGCTGTCCAATACCGTGCCGACCGCGAACCAGCCCCCGCCCTCCACTTCGACCGCCGAAGCGCCGGGCGCCAGCGTCGTCACCGGCTCGGGCGGCGCGCTTGCGGTGAACTTGGCGTCCGCCTGGAAGACCGCCAGCGCATCGGCGCCCGGCTCCCTTGGCCGCCATGTCAGGCGCGCGGCCCCCTCGATGGCCTCGACCGCGAAGTCCCCGGGGGGCAGCAGTCGGCGCGCCCTGATCTCCGGGACGGTCCAGCTCCGGCGCCCATCGCGCAACGACGCGACGCGCAGGGCGGAATAGAGCGCGCCGGGCCGGACCGCGCCGAAGAAGTCCTCTGCCTCGAAGATGTCGGCGGCGGCGAACATGTCGGGGGCGTCATCCGGGCTCCAGTCCCAGGAGGTGGCGGTCCCGAGGTCGAGGGCGCGCACGAGGCGCCCCTCTCCCCCTTCGGCGAAGAAGTCCGCGGCGGCGAACATGTCGACAGGGGCGAACAGATCGGCGCGCGGCATCACCTCGCGCTCCTCGACCGTGTAGGCCACGCCTGGCTCGGGCCCGATATCGCCGGTGGCGAAGTCCTCGACCACGCCGGTGGTCTGGATCGTCCGGTCGCGATGCGCCCAGGTCAGGGCGAGCGGCTCGACCTGCGGGCCCGCGACCGCCCATGCGCCGCCGAGCTGCACCCGCCCCGGCGGGTAGGGTCGGATCGCGCGGGCGTCGAAGGTCACCTCGTCCTCGGGCGCGGAGGACAGGGCCAGCGTGCCCCGCCCGGTGCGGGTCAGAAGCCGGACCGCGGCGGTCTCGCCCTGCAAGTAGAGGCCGCCCAGGTCATCGTCGTCCACCAGCAGCAGCGCCTCGCCGGTCCTATGCGGAACGGGCACGGTATCGTCGCAGCCGCGCCCGAGCGTCAGGACCATGTGCGGGCCGAGGGCCTCGGTGTCGGCGAGGGCCACGGCCTCGACGGTGACCCACTCGCGCCCGAGAAGCGCAAGAGCGCCGGGCTCGACATCGAGGGCCTCGGGGTCGGTGGCGATCCGCGCCGCGCGGTCGTCCGCCGCGGCCGAGAGCGGCGCCAGCAGCGCCCAGTGCGGCGAGAGCGTCACCGCGCCCTCCTCGGCGAACCCGCCCCCGGCATCGACCTGCACGAGCGCGTCGAAGGCGTCGCCCTGCGGCGCCGAGGCGGCCACCGAGAGCGCTCCCAGATACGGCGCATCGACCAGACGCGCGTCCACCTCGGCCTCGCCCGCGCGGCGCACGAGCACGCGATACGAGGCCTCCTGCACCACCCGCGGGGAGGCGCCGCGCGCGCCGGTGGCGACCGAGCCCGTCGCCGCCCCGCCGCCGCTCGCCGCGATCACCGGCTCATAGCCGAAGGAGAACACGTCCTCGACCAGGTCGAGCCGCACCCCGCCGAGGGCGGAGCCGGAGCGCTCCACCTCCATCACCCGGCAGACCACCTGGTCGACATTGCGCCGCGGGCTGTGAAGGATCACCGGCGCGCCCTTGTGGAGCGCGCGCCCCGCGGCGGCGGTGACGGTCACGGTGGCCGAGAGCAGCTCGGAGCCGAGCGCGCGCAGATCGCGCTCCGCCACCCGTGCGGCGAGATCGCCGCGGCGGATCCCGGGATAGGATTCGCGGTGGGGGATCGTGCGGCCGGTCGCAGCCTGCGCCGCGATGTCGGTCGCGGTGCGCGGCTCGGTCGTGCGCGAGAGCCGGTCGCGATAGGTGACGGTCACGCTGGTCACCGCCTCGGAGCGCAGGCGGCGGGAGAGCGCGCCCCACTCCACCACGTTCGAGGCGTCCAGCACCGGCAGGGCCGCGGGGTCGTAGTCGTCGCGGATCAGGCGGATCTCGGCCAGGCCGGTGAGCGGGTCGTCATAGGTGACGGCCCCGAGGTGCTTCTCGAGGTCTTCGATCGCCTCGGCCCGGCTGCGGTCGCCGAAGCGCATCGAGACGCCGAAGCCCTCGGCCTTCGCGGTCTCCGCCGCAGCATCCCAGCTCGCGCCCATCTCGGCCTCGGGCACCTCGAGCCCCCAGACTGGGTCGGTGTAAAGTTCGCGCAGCAGGTGCACGGCGTTGATGTCCGGCAGCCCGGCGGCGGTGTCGAGAACGCTCTTGAGCCCATCCGCATCCCCGGCGGTGACCCGAGCGATCCCGTCGCCGGGCGTGTTGTCGATGCCCTCGAGCGCCGAGGACGGCCCGTCGCCGACGATGACCCCGAACACCTCGAGCGATCCGACTGCTTCGATCTGCGCCTGCACGGTCGGCTTGGCCCCGCTCACATCCGTCTGCACGTCTGTCAGGATCATGGCGATGCGCCGCTTGCCGGGCTTGGCGTCCGACGGAAACGGCGTGCGCTGCGCGCCAAGGCCGGCCCCCTCGGGGGGCAGCGCGCGCAGCTCGCCGCGGTCGCCCCACCCGGTGAAGCCGGCTGAATAGGGGTGCGGATCGGCATGGTTCGCGCCGTTGAAGAAGGCGTCCGCCTCGGAGAGGGCCGCGGTGTAGTCGGTGCCCTCGCCCGGATGCGCTTCGGGCAGGGCCTCGATCCAGGCGATCAGCTCATCAAGGTCCTCTGACTCCGCCACCTCCCGCTCGATGCTGTGGCGCACCGCCTCGCCCCAGCCGACGAGCCTGATGTCGGAGGGCCAGTCGGGAGAGACCTGCGGCTTCATCCCCTCGAAGAAGGCGGCCAGCGCGGCCTTCAGCGCGATCATCGGCGCGCCGTCCATCGAGCCGGAGACGTCGAAGGCGATGTAGATCGCCGCGTCGCGCAGCAGCGGGTCGCCCGGGATGAGCGCGAGATCCGGGCGCCATTGCGGCGCGCCCGCGTGTCCGGTGACGACGCGCTCGAACACCAGCTCCCATTCCTTGAGATAGGGGTTCATTCCCAGGTACATCTGCCGCAGGGTCGCGGTCAGCACGCCGCGGGCGGCGCCGGTTGGGAAGTCCTGCACGTCGCCGAGATAGTCGTTGAAGCCCTGGTCTGGCAGGCCCATGGCCACGTCGACGAAGCCCGAGACGCCGCCCTCGCGCCGCTCGCCGCCGAAGAGCTCGGGTTTGTGGATCACCACCCGCCCGCCGGTGCAGCGCCCGGACCAGGCGAGGCGGTCGCCGATCCAGATCTCGCGCAGCGCGTCGGCCGGGCCATGGGCGAAGCCGAACTGCATGCCGAGGCTGTACTTGTAGCCGATGACCTGGGAGCCGCCGCCGCTTCCCATCACTCGGCCTCCCTGCGCTCGGCCGCGACGCGCGCGCGGGCGGCGTCGACCACCCGCGAGGCGATGGCGTCGCCGGTCGCCAGCAGGTCCTCGGCTGGGATGCCGCGCTTCACGAAGGCGTCCCAGTCATGCCCGTGGCGGGCGAGGAAGGCCCGGGCGCCGCTCAGGCAGACCTTCGTCGGCCGCAGGTCGCGGGCGATCACGATCAGGGGCTCGGTCATTTCTTGCCCCCCTTGCCGCGCACCGGGGTGGTGCGCAGATCGCCCATGTAGAGCGGCACGGGCTTGAACCCTTCCGAGCCGCCGAAGGCCAGGATCGGGGAGCCGATCTCCTTGCCGTTGGGCTCGAAGTCCTCCAGCCCCGCGGCGGGCGGGGTCGGCGGCTTCTTGCGCATCACCACGCCCAGGACCACCGACAGGGCCAGCAGCGCGAGCTGGATCACGATGTTCCAGAACGCGCCGATCACCTCGGGCGCGGCGGGCGGCAGGTCGGCGGGGATGAGGTCGATCACGACGCGATGCTCCTCATGCTGAAGGGGTCGAGCCCCGGCGCGTGGTCGAAGCCGAGCCGGTTCGCGAGATTGCCGAACCGGTCCCGGCAGGTGGCGGCGGAGAGATCGCAGCCCGGCGCCAGCGAGACCTCGACCGGCGCGGAGGCGGCGAAGGCGGCCTCGAGCCCTGGCAGGGGCGCGGCGATCTGGATCCCGCCATCGGCGGCGGCGGCGCGGATGAAGCGCATCTCGCCCTCATGGATCAGCACGCCGCCGCGCCAGCGGGCGGGATCCGCCGCGGCTTCGGGGACCGTCAGGTTGCGCCCGTCGAGGGCGGTGCAGCTCGCCAGGGTGAGGTGGTCCGCCATCGCCAGCCCGCAGCCGCGCCCATAGACGGCATGGGTGCAGAGCGGCGACCAGGTCTTCACCCCGCCGCCCTCGCGGGCGCGGGTGATCCGGGCCTGGCCGACCAGCGCCAGCTTCTCGCCCTCGAGCTGCGGACCGACGATCCGTCCCTTCCATTCGAGCGCCACGCCGTCCCCGGGCGCGGCCTGGTCGGCGACATGGATCATCAACCCGATCTCGACCGTGCCCAGCGGGCGCAGCCATTGCCCGGCCCAGTCATCCTCGAGCGGGAAGGTCACGCGCAGCGCCTTGGTGTCGGCGGCGGTCCCGGACTGGAAGCCCGAATGGCCGATGGCGCGGCCCTCGAAGAAGACCGCCTCGGCGTCGAGCAGGCCCGCGGGCACGGTGTAGCCGCCCGCGTTCCCGGCGAAGCGCCGGGTCTCCTTGCCCCAGGTGAAGGTGTAGAGGAAGACCGGCGCCGCGCCCGCGCGCGACAGCAGGCGGGAGAGGATGCTCATGCGGGACGCTCCACGATGGCGCAGGCCAGCTCGGTCAGATCAAGGCCGCGATGCAGCAGCTCCACCCGGTCGGTGTCGAGCCGGTGGATGCGCAGCTCCGAGACCGCGGCGGCGGCGGTGAAGGCGGCGCCGGGGGCGGCGATGGCGTAGGCGACGACGCCCGCGCCCGCCGGGGCCCAGGCCCCGAGGCGGCGATGGACGACGGCGCCGCCTTCAGAGAGGCGGATGCCGCGGCCGACGAGCTGGTCAGGCTCGGGCGGGGTCGGCAGGGTCACGGCGGCGGCGCCAGCGGAGAGCGGCGCGGCGAGGGTCAGGCCGGGGCGCAGGCTCGGCGCCCAGAAGGCGACCTGCCGCCCGCGCCTTGCGTGCAGCCAGCCGCGCCGGGCCCAGCGGGCGGCGGCGCCGGCGTCGAGGGTGAGGATCTCGCCGCGCGCCTCGTGCCAGTCGCGCAGCGCCTCGGCGACTACCGGTCCGGCGGGGCCCGCGGTCACGCGGGCGGGGCGGTCGAAGGCGAGGGGGCTCTGGCGCGCGGCCAGCACCGGCCCGTCGAAGATGTCGAGCCCGTCGAGGGTCGCGGCGGCGGGCGCGGGAACAAGCGGCCCGCCGACCACCTGGAAGCCGATGTTCAGATCCACCACCCCGGGCGTCGCGGCGCCCTCGGCGGCGCTCGCCAGCCGCCCCGCGCGGACCGGCGCGGCGATGGCGTCGGGGATCGCCTCGGTGAGCGGCGCGGCGAAGTCGAGCCCGTCCGGGCGCACGGCGGAGATCGGCGGCGAGGCGGAGACGGCGCGGTCCCGCCGGGCCCGCAGCGCCGCCCGCTCGCCCACCTGCCAGGAGCCGTGGGCGGTGTCGAAGGCGGCGGAGACGGCGCCCGCGGCGAGGTCTCCGACCGCCACGCTCTCAGGCCAGAGCGGCAGGTCCACCGGCCCCGCGCCGATCTCGCGTAAGAGGGCCTCGGCTTCGGCGAGGCTCGGGAGCGGCAGGGCGCTGCCGGGCAGAGCGAAGCGGAAGGCGGCGGAGAGGGTGCGGAAGGGCAGGGCGCGGGCGGCGATGCGCTGCGCGTCGCTCTCGGCCTCCTGCACCGAGGTCGCCCATTCGAGCGCCTCGACCACCTCCCAGCCGGGCGCATGGGGCCAGAGCGGCATCTCAGAGATCCCCGCCTTCTTCGCGCAGCCGGTTGAGCAGCATCCGCGCGTTGCCGGGCCGGTTCATCCAGGCGCCGACCTGCGTCGGGTCCGAGACGTTGACCACCTGCAGATCGACCTTCGGGGCCGCGAGCTGCTGCGGGGCCATGGCGCGCCCGATCTCGTGGTTCGGGATCACGCTCTCGCCGCCGCGGAACTTGACCAGCTCGGGGCCGCGCTCGCCCACGACGGCGAGGCCGCGGGGCGCGAAGTCGGTGCCGCCCGCGAAGAAGGGGATCGCGCCGGCGAGCGAGCCGAGGAGCGAGCCGAGCCCGCCGCCGCCGCCCGCGCCGCCGAAGATCCCGCTGAAGAGGCCGCTCAGCGAGCTGCCGAGCCCGCCGAGCAGATCCCCGAGCTGGGAGCCGAGCCCGCCGAGGATGTCGCCAAGCCCGCCGGTCAGATCGGAGCCGAGCCCGGACATGATGCTCGCGGTCTCGCCCGAGAGCTTGGATCCGAACCCCTCGAAGATCCCGCCCAGCCCCTCGGTCAGTTTGCCCATGGCGCCGTCGAGGATCCCGGCGAGGCCGCTCGGCCCTGTGCCGCCGGGCTTGCCGGCCGCGCCCTCGCCGTCTTCCTCGCCGCCGAACAGCGCCGCGGCCAGGCCGTCGAAGGCGCGGTCGGCGAACATGCCGGAGAGCCGTTCGGCCACCCGGGCCAGGACGTCCTTGAACCCCTCGCCGCCGCGGATGAGCGACCCCCACAGGTCGCGCAGCCCCTCCTTGCCGACCCGGGCCATGTCCTTGCCGAGACCGTCCAGCGCATCACGGGCGTCGTCGATCCCGCCGCGCGGGACCGGCAGGGGCGCGGTCTTCGGCGCGACCCCGTCGAGTTTGGCGCCCTTGGCCTTGTCGCCGCCGCCCGCGCCGCCGCCGAGATCCTTCATCGCGTCCTGCATCCGCTTGACCGCGTTCTCCCAGGACGCGGCGGCATCGTCCGCGCTGTCTTCCGAGGCGTCCGCGCCCTTGCGCCAGGCGGCCATCAGCGCGGCGACGGCGGCGGTCTGTTCGTCCCACGCGCCCTTCAGTTTGGCGAGCGCGCCCTCGCGCAGCCGCGCGGCGGACTGCTCGGCCCGCACCACGGCGCCGTCGAAGCTCGAGGCCCAGGCCGCGACGCCGAGCGCGTCGATCTGCAGGCCCGAGCCGACGGTCTCGGAGATGGCGTTGAAGGCGGGGGCGATGCGGGCGACGAACTCGGCCCATTTCTCGGCCATCCAGCGCAGCGCCCGGGCCCAGTTCGCCTGCAGGTCCAGATCCACCGCGTGAAGGCGCAGGACGAGGGCGTCCGCGCTCTCGCCGATGCCGTGCAGCGTACCGCGGGCGACATCGCCTACGAGCCCCATCGCCTCGCCGAAGCCGCCGGCGCCGCGCACCAGCCGGGTGAACTGGAAGACCAGCTCGCCCGCGCCGACCACCAGCGCGCCGATGCCAGTGCGGATCAGCGCGCCGCGCAGCACCACGAGAGCGCTCGAGAGGGTGAGCGTGCGCGCGGCGGCCAGCGCCAGCCCCACGGCCAGCCGCCCCGACAGGAGCCCCGCAGCGGTCAGCGCATAGGTCCCGAGCCGGTCGAGGTTCGAGGACAACGCCGCCAGCGCCTGCCCGAGCGGCGCGGCGGGCGCCAGCGCCCGGCGCAGCGCCTCGCCCATGGCCCGAAGCGCGGGGGCGAGTTTGAGGCCTATGAAGTCCGCCGCCGCTCGGGTCAGCGCGGCCATGCCCTCGACCACGCCGCTCTCGGCGGCGGCGGTCCCGAGCGCGGTCCAGGCCGCGCCGAGCTGGACCTGCGCCTCGCGCATCTCGCGCCCTGCCGCGGCGGCGGCTTCGGTCATGCTCCCGTAGCGGGTGGCGGCCGCGCCGATCCGTTCCAGCTCGGCGCCATTGTTCCGCAGCAGCGGCAGCAGCAGCGCGGCGTCCGAGGCGATGGCCTCCATGTAGAAGGTCATCTCCTGCTGGCTCAGGTTCGCCTTCTCGAGGCTGGAGACGTAGAGCTGCAGCGCCTCGGCCCCCGAGAGGCCGCGGAACGCCTCGGCGGTCAGGCCGACCTTGGGCGCCACCAGGTCGAAGAAGTCGAGCAGCTCGCCGCCCTCGCCCGCCAGGAAGTCGCCGAGCTTGTCCTGCACGTCCTTGAGGATGTCGGCGAGCTTGTCCTGCTCCACCCCGAAGGTCTGCGCCGCCGCGGCCATGCGCTGGAACTCGGCCATGGTGGTGTTGGTGAGCGTGGCGAAGCCCTTGAGCTGCGCCGCCGCCTCGGCCGAGGACGCGGCGAAGGCGGAGAAGCCCGCGCCCGCCGCGGCGATGGCGGCCTGCGCGGCGAGGGCGGCGCGGCCCAGCGTGCGCAGCCCGCCGCGCGCCTTGGAGACCCCGGAGGTGAAGGCGGCGCTGTCCATCGACAGCGCCACGCGCAGGGCGCCGACCGTGGTGGTGGTCATGGGCTTGCTCCTTCATCTGCGGGATCGGGCGGCGTCCACCGCACGGCAACGGGCGGCGAAGGTGGCGAGGGCCGCGGCGGCGGCGTCCGGGTCCATCGGCTTGCGCGGCCCCGGCGGGGCGGCGAAGCGGTCGAAGGCGGGGAAGCGCTTCGGGTCGATGCGCGAGAGCGCGGCGCCATGCCAGGCGGACCAGCGGGCGAGATCGAACGCGGCCTCGCTGCGTCGCGCCGCCCCGCGCAGGGCCCGCCGCACCTCGGCGGGCGAGGCGGTCCAGAACGCCGCTGGTTCGAACCCCGCGGCGCACCAGTCCTCGAAGAGGTCTAGCCAGCCTTTCGGCGGGCGGTTTTCTTCGCCGGCGGCTTGGGGGCCGGCGCCGGGGCGTTTCCCGCGTCGCCCTCCGCTTCGCTTTGGGCTGCATCGCTTTGGGCGGCGAGGACGCGGCCGAGGGCCATGCCGACCGCCTCCGGCCCATAGGCATTGATCACCTCTCCGGCGTGCAGCAGCGTCGCCTCGGGACGGTGGTGGCGCATCAGCGCCCAGACCACGAAGCGCATGGCCTTGAGCTGACCGGGCCCGACCTCGGAGGCGCGGGCCAGCACGTCGTTGATCCCCTCGCCGGTCTCCTCCTCGACCTCGATCACCGCGTTGACGTCGAGCTTCAGGCGCACATCGCCCAACCGGGCTTCGCCCTTGAACGGGTTGTTCATGGATCGGCCTCCTTACGCCAGCGTTTCGGTGGGCGCGCCGGTGACCTTCACGGTCAGCGTCGCGGTCTGCTGCGCGTCCATGGGCGAGGATTTCTCGAGGCCGGTGGGGACCGCGGCGAACACCATGGTGAGGGTCTGCGCCCCCGCCGGGATGGTGATCTCGAAGTTGGCCGCATCGGGGCTGGCGAAGGCCGCGTCCAGCGCCGCGTCGGTGGCGTCGCCGGGGTTGCGGTTCACGGTGATCACCGCGTCGCCATACTCGATCAGCGGCTGCGCCAGCCATTCCTTGGCGGCGCTGGCGTGGTGGGTGACGTCCACCAGCTCGCGCGACAGCCCGGGCAGCTCCAGCCCGGTGACCTCGCCGATCGAGGTGAAGGTTTCGGGGTCGCCGCCATCGCCGATGCCGAAGGTGACGCCCTTGCCGTGGGTGGCCATGCTCAGGTCTCCTGGTGCCAGAGTTCGAAGTCGAGGGAGATGCGGACGAGCCTGCCGTCCGCTTCGGAGAGGTCGCGCTCATCAAGGCGGCGGACCGCGCGGATCTCGCCCGCCGGAGTGGCGGCGGCGTCCAGCACCGCGGCGACCGCGCCGCGCAGCGCTTTCGCCGCGGCATAGCTGTGCGCCCAGACATCCACCTGCACCCGCGCCCGGGCGAGGGATGCAGGGCCGTCATGGCTCTGGAGCGGCGCGCCGGAGATGCGCCGCAGCGTCACCGCCGGAAGGTCGGAGCCCTGCGGACGGCGCAGCGGCCAGACCCGCGTTCCGGCCAGCGCCGAGACGCCCGGCGCGGAGAGCAGGGCGGCGATCAGCGCGGCTTCCATCACGGGCCCGCCTTGGCGCCCGCGCGGGCTTCGAGCGCATCCCAGACCGCGCCGTCCTTGCCATTGCGCCTTGCCTTGCGCGCCCGGCGGGCCGCGGTCTTGCGCACCTCGTCCCAGGTCTCGCGCAGCAGGATGTCCTGCGCCGCGCCCCAGGACGCGTCCCAGGCCGGGCGCATGAAGGGATGCGGATCCATCTTCGAGGTGCCGAACTCCTGGAAGTGCGCGTGGGGCGCGGAGACGACGACGGAGGCCTCGAGCCGGACGAGCGGGCGCGCGCCGCGCCCGGCGGCCTTCTCGCTGCGGCGCGTGGCAAGCAGCGCCGAGAGCGCCTGCGCCGACGCGCCGTATTCCTTGTAGACCTCATGGGCGGCCATCCCGCCCGCGTCCCGCAGGGTTCGGGTACGCCCGACCACCACGCCGATGGACTCCTTCAGCGCGCCGCTCAGCTCGGGCGCGCGGGCCTTGATCTCGTCCCGCACCGGGACGGCGGCGCGCTTCAGCCCGCGCCGCGCCACGCCCTTCGCCACACCGGCGGGCAGCTCGGCCAGCACCGCGTCCAGCTCGCGGCCCCCCTCCATCGAGAAGGTCATCGCCTCGCTGCGGCGGCTCATTGGTCGACCCTCGCGTTGGCGGTGATCTCGAGCGCGTCGCGGTCCACTTCCTTCACCCCCTCGATGTCGTAGACCCGCCCGCCCGAGAGCAGCCGGTCCTTCGGGTTCAGATCGGCCCAGGCATAGGCGCGGCGGATGGTGAAGCGGTGGGTGATCTCGGCGCCGCGCTCGGCGGCGAGATGGCGCTCGCGATCCGAGACGGCGGCCATCGCGGCCCAGGGCCGCCCGAGGTCTTCCCACGTGGCCTCCGGCTCGTTGAAGGCGCCCGGCGCGAAGGTGGCGCGCTGGAGCGTCACCCGCCGGTCGAGAGCCCCCGCGCGCATCACGCGATCCAGCCCAGCCGGTGGAGATCGACGATGTGCTGGACGCCGAGCGGCAGGTCGGTCGCGATGGTCCCGAGGGCCACGGCCTCGCGATGCGCATGCCAGTGACCGGCAAGCAGCAGGATCGCCTGGCGCAGATCCGGCGCCACGTCCTCGGCCGAGGACGCCCCCGCGGTCACGTCGAAGGAGAGCGCGTCGGGCCGGTCGGCGACCGCGGGCCAGCCATCCAGCGCGAGGATCCAGGTGAAGTCGGCGTCGCCGCAGAGAAGGAACGCGTTCGGGTCGAGCGCCTCCTCGGTCCCGTCCGGCGCGATCCGGCGCACGGCCTCGAGCCCGGTCGCGGGCACGATGGGGATCGCCAGCCGCGGCCCGACGCCCCGGGGGACCGCCACGCGCCAGGACTGCGCCATCAGGCAGCGCCCGAGCGCACCGCGCGGCCCGTCGAGCGTGGCGGTCGCGCGCAGCAGCAGATCCGAGAGCGCGGCGTCCTCATCCGCCTCGGTGATCCGCAGATGCACCTTCAGCGCCTCGAGCGTCACCGGCGGCGCGGCCGGGGCGGCGAGGCGGGTGAGAAGCGGCCTCACGCGCCGTCCTCGTCATCGGCGGCTTCCTCGGCGGGCGCATCCGCGGTCTCTACCGCCGGGTCGGCGGCCTTGGCCGTGGTCTCGCGCTTGGCGCGCGGGCGGCGCGTCGGCTTCTTCTTCGCAGGCGTCGGGGCGGCGGGGGCTTCGACCTCCTCGACCGCCTCGGCCTCAACAGCTTCGGCCTGGCCGGCGGCGATCATCCGCGCGCCCTCGGCTTCGCCGACCTCGATTTCGTCGCCGGGGTTCTGGACGAAGCCGATCCCGGCCCGCCCGATCTTGAGACGCAGCTTCATCGCGGCGCTCCTCTCTGGCTGAAGGGGGAAGGCCGGGCGCCCCGCGCGGGGGCGCCCGGGGCGCGGCTTACGAGGCCGCGTTGGCGAGGTGCTTGATCGCGCGCGCGTCGCCGATGGCGCCGTCGAAGCGGATCAGCCCGGCGATGCCGAGATCGGGCCAGAACCGCTCGCGCAGCACGCCGATCACCGGATCGCCGACCTTGCGCACGAAGTACTTCTTCATGTCGCCGAAGATCACCGGCTTGGCCGCGGCCCCGAGATTCGGCATCGACTGGTTGATGCGGAACGGGTGGTCGTTGAGCGTCGGGGGCACGCCCTTCACCACGTCGCCCTTCTGCCAGATGTAGTCGCCCTGGCTGTTCTTGATCTTGCGCAGCACGCTCAGGGTCGTGTCGTTGAACATGTAGGCGCAGGTCGGCGAGGCGCGGTAGGCCGGGTCGACCGAGTGCTCGAGGTCGATCAGCTCGTCGAAGGTGATGGCGGCGGTCCCCGCCGCGGTCACGCCGACCGGCGCCGCGGTCAGGATCCCCTGCGGCTCGCCCGAACCCGAGCCGGTGGTGAGCATGGCGTTGGCCTTGCGCGCCAGCCGCTCGCCCAGCAGCGAGCCGAGCAGGGTCTCGAAGTTGAAGACCGAGTCGGCGTTGAGCTGCCAGGACCACCGCACGAACTCGGTGTTGAAGTCATAGGCGCCCAGCTCCTTGCGCCCGAACACCGCGTCCTTGCCGCCATCATCGGTCAGGGCCTGGCCCTCGGTCCCCTGCTCGGCGGTCTGGGCGGTGTCGTCGATGGTCGGGATCGGCATCACCGTCCCGTCCGGGGTGTTGATCTCGAAGGCGAAGCCCGGGTCGTACATCGGGCCCCAGGCGGCCATGGCGCGGATCAGGATCGCCTGCAGCTCCTCCGGCACGGTGTAGCCGCCCGCCGCCTGGTTGCCGGCGAGCTGGGTGCGCCCTTCGATCTGGCGATACCCGGCGGCCAGCGCCTGGCGCGCTTCGGGCGCCATCATCGCGGTGTCGCCGCCATTGCGCAGCAGCTCGGTGAAGGCGGCGCGATAGCTCATGCCCTCGGGCGCCTCCTCGGAGGCGCGGCCGCGATCCTCGGGCGCCTGGGGACGGCGCGGGTCGGGGCGCCCGCGCGCCTCCTCCATCGCGGCCTCGGCGCGCGAGAGCCGCTCGCCGCGCTCGGCCCGGGCGACCAGCGCGTCGTGGTCTTCCATCATCGCGTCAAACTCGCGCTCGATCTCCGCCGCCCGCTCGGCGGGGGTGTCGTCCTTGATCTCGTCGAGTTTGGCGCGGGCGGCTTCGGCGATGCGCTCGGCCTTCTGGCGCAGCTCCTTGGGGGTCATGGGAACCTCATCGGGTACAGGGGGAGGGACGGGCGGCCGAGCGGCCGTCCGGGATGCGAAGGGGACAGGGGGTGAAGGCGTGGTGGCGTCAGGCGGCGCCGGTCAGGCGCAGCTTCATCCGCATGCGGGCGCGGCGGGCGGCATGCGCCGCCGCCTCGCCTGCGCCCCGGGCCGCACGCAGCGCGCGCAGCCCGATCTCGGTGCCGCCATAGGCGGGCTCGGTGACGATGGAGACGTCGTAGAGGCGCACCTCCTCGACCGTGCGCAGAGGCTTCTCGCCGGTCTCGTCCCAGGACTGGCGGGTGGCGACGAAGGCGAAGCTCATCTTGTCGAGATCGCCGCGCTTCATCTTCGGCAGGATCGCCTGGACGTCCGGGTCGTCCGGGTCCAGCTCGGTCTCCATCCGCAGGCCGCGATCGTCCTCCGAGAGGCGCAGCGTGCCCGAGCGGGTGCGCGCCAGCGGCAGGCCGTCATGGTTGATCAGGAAGGTCACATCGTCGCCGCGGGTCAGCGCGGCGGCGAAGGCGCCCGGGGCGATGCGCTCGTCGAAGTAGCCGGCGATGTCGGCCACCTCGCCGAACACCGCAGCATAGCCGGTCACCGCGACCGTGCCGCCCTCGGCCCGGATCTCCACCGGGGCCGAGGCGAAGCGGATCTCATGCTCCATCGCTCTCTCCTGTCTCTTCGGGGGCCTCGCCGGCCGCCTGCGCGGCGGCCAGCACCGCGGCCTGCATCCCGAGCGGCACGGTCGCGCCCTGGATCAGCAGCTGGTCGCCGCCGGGTTTCGGGGGGCGGTTCTCGGCCGCGCGCCCTTCATTGGGGGTGAGGATCCCGTTCTGGATCGCCTTCGCGTAGCCCTCCATCCGGCTTGCGAAGTCGCCGCGCATCAGCCCGTCGAGGTTGAACTCGGCGAAGAGATCCGAGCCGCGCCCGAAGACCTTGAGGTTGATCTGGCTCTCCATCTGCCGGGCCCAGTGCGCGACCACGTGCTTGGCGAGCTGCAGGTCCTGCTGCTCGGTGTTCGAGAAGGTCCCGTGCGTGAGGTCCTGCAGGAAGGCGGGCGGCAGGCCGTAGATGCGGGCCACCTGCTCGACGCCCCAGCGCTGCGCCTCGATCATCTGGCTCTTCGAGGGATCGCCGCCGATGGATTTGACCTCGTGGCCCTCGGGGATCGCCACCGCGGCGCGCCCCTCGGCCGAGGCTTCCTCGACCGCGCGTGTCAGATCGTCCGAGGCGCGCTTGAGCGCGGCGCCCGAGACGAACTTGCCCTGGAGCAAGAAGGGCGGCACGCCCCCGCCGCGGAACCAGCGGCCGGCATATTGCGTCGCCTCGACCATCAGCGAGATGTCGGCGGCATGGGCGAAGATCGGCGAGCGCGCGGTCAGCCCCCCGGTCCCCAGCATGAAGGGCAGGTCCAGCACCTCGGTCGCGGCGTAGACCCGGGTCGCCGCCCCGTCGCGCAGCTCGTAGCGCTTCCGCCCGCCCGGGCCGCGCAGGACCGTGGTGCGCGAGGGCTCCATGGGCCAGAGATTGATCACCTCGCCCATGGCGTTGCGCTCGATGAAGGAGAGGGCGCGGCCTTCGGTGAAGAGCCGGTCGAACCCCTCCTTGCGCCAGTCATAGGAGGTCGTCTCCTCATTCGGCGCGAAGCCGAGGATCTCGCCGATCCCGTCCCGCACCCGCTCCCGCGCGCCCCCCTCGCCCCGCCGGTACACGTGCAGCGGCAGCGCCGCCATGGTGCGGGCGAGGAAGTTGACCGCCCCCCAGACCGCCGGAACCCCGAGGGCGGCGTCGAGGGTCAGCGGCTTGCCCGCCACCCCGCTCGCCCCGCCAAGACCAAGGAACGAGACCAGCGCGGCCGAGCTGACCGGGACGGTCGGGCTCTCGATCGAGGCCCGGGCCTCGGGCGAGCGGCGGGACAGGCGGCGGAGCAGCGTCATGTCAGGCGGAACTCCTCGTCTTCCCAGGGCGAGAGCGGGGTCTCGTCCTCCTCGGGCGCGGCGATCCGGGCCATGGCCGTGACCAGCGCCGAGATCCCGTCGATCTTGTTGAACTCGCGCGTGCGGCCCGGGCGCCAGAACTCGCCGCGCTTCTCGGCCACGGTGTTCGAGGCCATCCAGGCCAGCACCGGATCCCCGTCATGGATCACCTTGCCGTCGAGGGCCCGGGCCATCAGCCGCTCGAAGGGCTCGGTCATGTTCATCGGCGTCTGCCGGACCTCGACCGCGATGCAGCCCTCGGCCTCGAGCTTCGGCTCGAGCTGCTGGATCATCTGCGCGGCATACATCGGGTCGAAGGCCAGCTCGGCCGAGCCGAACAGGCGCACATGCGCCAGCGCGTCCTCGGCCACCCGGTCGAGATTGATCTCGGCGCCGGGATGCATCCTGATCCGCCCCGCGTCGCACCAGGCGAGGATCGCCTCGTTGCCCGGCTCGTTCGCCACCGCCTCGGTCACGTGGTAGTCGCCGAACACCGCGATCTCGCCGCCGGGCTCTTCTTCAAGGGCGGTGACCACGGCGCACAGATCGTGGCGGATGGCGAGGTCCATGCCGGTGATCCCGCCGCGCCCGGCGAAGGCGGCGCGGGTGATCTCCCGCCGCCCCTTGCGCCAGCCGTCGAGGTCGATGGCCCCCTCGCCGACCGAGGTCCAGACGTTCAGGTGCTTGCGTTTGAAGTCCCCGAGCTTGGGGCGCGAGCGCCGCGCCTTGGCCCATTCCGCGCGCATGTGCTCGGGGTTCACCGAGACGCCCCAGTTGGGGTTCGCCTTCGCCCAGGTCGCCTCGTCGCCGTGATCATCCTCCGGGTCGACGCCATAGATCAGGCCGAAGTAGCGCTCGTCCTCGAACACCCGCTGAAGGATCTTCTCGACATATTCGTGCTGCTCGTAGCAGACCCCGTGGATGTCCGAGCCCGCGGTGGTGATCATCAGCAGCAGCGGCTGCTCCCGCGCGCCCATCCCCGAGGAGAGCACGTCCAGCACATCGCGCGAGCGGTGCTCGTGCAGCTCGTCGATGATGGCGCCATGCGGGTTGAGCCCGTCGAGCGTGTTGGTCTGCGACGCCACCGGCGCGAAGACGGATTCGGTGGCGGGCCAGAGGATTTCGTGGACTCGGGCGAGCAGGCCGCGGGCCGCCAGGCGCGCCTCGCGCTTCACCATCGCCCGGGCGGTGTCGAACACCATCCGCGCCTGCTTGGCGCTGGTCGCGGCCGAGTAGATCTCCGCCCCCGGCTCGTCATCCCAGCCGGTCAGGTAGAGGCCCACCCCAGCCGCGACCGTCGACTTGGCGTTCTTGCGCGGCACCTCGAGATAGGCCGAGCGGAACCGGCGCAGCCCCTCCGCGTCCACCCAGCCGAAGATCGAGCAGACGAGGAAGCACTGCCAGGGCTCGAGGCGGATGCGTTCGCGCTTCTTCGCCTTCTCCCCCTTGATATGCGGCAGCGCCTCGATGAAGCGGCAGGCCCGCTGCGCGCGGATCGGGTCGAACACGAAGTCCCAGCCCGCTTCGGCGCGCTCGAGATCCCGCAAGTGCCGGCGGCACGCGGCGATCACGAGGCGCGAGGCCGGGATCTCGCCCGCCACGACCGCCCTTGCGTAGCCATGCGCGGCCTCGGCGTGGCGCAGATCGAGGGCCGCAGCCTCTTCGCTCAATGCACCCGGTCCGGGGCGAAGGGATCGGTCGGATCGGTCTCGCCCCGCGCGGGCCGCTTGGGTTCGAGATCGGCGAAGAGATCGCCCTGCGCCGTGCCCGCGGTCTTGATCCGCGCCACAGGCGTCAGGCCGAACTCCCGCGCCAGGGCGGAGAACTGTTTCAGCGCCCGGTCGGCGGAGATCCTGAGCGCGCTCATCTGCACATGCCCGTTCGGGGTGCGGCTCAGCTCGCCCGCCAGCTCGCGCCTGCGCTCGATCTCGTCGATCTTGGCCTCCAGCCGCCGCCACCGCCCCCAGGCGCGGCAGCAGGCTTCGAGCGCCAGCAGGTCGCCATGGCTCAGCACCCGGGCAGGGCCCAGCGAGCGGGTCGCCGCTTCCCAGGCGACGCGCCCATAGTGCCCGAGGTTCTTCGGCCGCGGGATCGCCTCGGCCCCGCCGATGCTCTCCATCTCCAGCCCGCGGGCGCCCTCGCGGGCCTTCTTGCCGTCGAGCTTCGGGGGGCGTCCAGCCATTCAGCTTCCCTCCATCCGGGCGAAGAGGCGGCGCAGCAGGTAGCTGCGCAGGACCGAGATCAGGGTGAAGACCGCCGAGATGCCCAAGGCGTCCGCGGCGGCGGGGGCCAGCCCGAACCAGGGCAGCACGATCAGCGTGGCGAGGACCGAGACGGCGTAGCCCACCGCGGTCCCGGTGCAGGCCTCGAGCAGCGAGGCGGCGCGGGTCTGCATCGAATGCCCTCCAAAAAGATCATCAAAAACATACACTTGAGACTTGATGCTGTTCGGGCTCAGAGCGATGTGTGGTCCCGACGGAACGCAAATCGAAAGGCCCGCCAGATGCTCGACGCCGCCCCCGCCGCCCTCCAGACCCGCAACGCTTACTGGGGCTTCTACGGCTCGGCCTCCCGCTGGGACGCGCCCGCCGCCGAGCCCGCCTGGGCGCTGGCCTTCGCCGGGATCGCCCGGCGCACGGGCGGGGCGCCCGAGGCGGTGCGGGACTTCCTCGACAGCCGCGCGGGGCGTCATTTCGCGGACGAGGTCGAGAACCAGCTCGCCGGCGGCCGCGCCCTCGCCGCCGCCACCGAGGCCGCGATCGAGCGCTACATGGGCTGGCGGGTCGGCCGCAGCATGAGCCGCGAGACCGGCATTCCCGCCGGGCTGCCCCTCCTCACCGCCCTGGTCGCCCAGGCCGAGATCGAGGCGGACGAAGAATGAGCGGGCGCGCCCCGCGCCCCGGCTCCAAGCGGGCCGCGGTGCTGGACCTGCTGCGCCGCCCCGGCGGCGCCGCGGCGGCGGAGCTGGCCGCCGCCACCGGGTGGAGCGAGGCGACGGTCCGCGGGTTCCTGTCGCGCGACGTGCGCGGGCGGCTCGCGCTGCCGCTGAGCGCCGAGCGCCCCGCCAGGGGCGCGCCGGTCCGCTACCGGATCAGCAGCTGACCGCCTCTTCCCGCCGCGCGGTCTCGCCTGTCAGCTCCTCCCAGCGCTTCACGATCACGTCGCAATAGGCCGGGTCGATCTCCATCCCGAGGCAGGCCCGGCCTTCCGTCTCGCAGGCGATCAGCGTGGTGCCCGATCCGCAGAACGGCTCGTAGACCGCTTGGCCGGGGGCGGAGTGGTTGAGGATCGGGCGGCGCATCGCCTCGACCGGCTTCTGGGTGCCGTGGCCGGTCTCCGACTTGCGATGCTCGATGGACCAGAGCGTGGTCTGCTTGCGGTCGCCCTTCCAGCTCGCCCCCTTGCCCTTGCGGACCGCGTACCAGCAGGGCTCGTGCTGGTGGTGATAGTGGCCGCGGCCGATCACCAGCCGCGGCTTGGCCCAGATGATCTGAGCGCGGGCTTCGAAGCTCGTCGCTTCGAGGCTCTCCAGGACGGCGCCGGAGAACCTGTCGGCGTGCCAGACATAGGCGACGTCGCCGGGGAACAGCGCCCAGGCCTCGCGCCAGTCGGCGCGGTGGTCGTTCTGCACCGTCCCGGTCGCCCGCGCGCTGACCGCCGAGCCGTCGGCGCGCACCACCTTGTTGCGCCAGTCGGGCTCATAGTTCACGCCATAGGGCGGGTCGGTGACCATCAGGTGCGGGCGCACGCCCCCGAGCAGCCGCGCGACCTGCGCCGCGTCGGTGCTGTCGCCGCACAGAAGCCGGTGCGCGCCGAGGATCCACAGATCGCCCGGGCGGGTGATCGGCTCGGCCGGCGGCTCGGGAACCTCGTCCTCATCCTCGCGCCCGTGGCCGCCGCCTGAGAGCAGCCGGTCCAGCTCGGCCCCGTCGAAGCCGGTCAGCTCCAGCTCGAACCCGCCCTGGGCGAGCAGGTTCAGCTCTTCGCCCAGCAGCGCCTCGTCCCAGCCCGCGGCCTCCGCCAGGCGGTTGTCGGCGATGACGTAAGCCCGGCGCTGCGCTTCGGTCCAGCCGCGGGCGACCATCACCGGCGCCTCGGTCAGCCCCAGAGTCTCGGCGGCGCGCACGCGGCCATGGCCGGCGATGATCTCATCCGCCTCGTCCACCAGCACCGGCATCGTCCAGCCCCATTCGCGGATCGAGGCGGCGATCTGCGCGATCTGCCTCTCCGAATGCGTGCGGCTGTTGCGGGCGCAGGGGGTGAGGGCCGCGAGCGGGCGGCGTTCGACCCGGTCGGCGGGCCAGGAAGCAGCGGTCATCAGACCCCCCCTATGCAATTACGGCGCGCGCAAAAATTTGCTTGTGCCCGCTGGTGTCCTGTCGGGCCGGGGCAGAGATCGAGACCGCCCCTCCCCTAGCCGTGGGCGCGCTCGAAGCTCCCGATCAGCGCTTCGGCGCGCGGCGAGTTGCCGGGACCGGCGCGCTCCCGCTCGACCAGCGCCTCGACCCAGCGCTCACCCGCCATCCATTCCTCGCGGAGCGTGTCGCTGCCGAGCTTGGCGGAGAGGTCCAGAACGAGGAGCTGGTCGCCCAGCGAGGGGACGCGGCTCCGCGCCTCGACCTCATCGGCGGCATGGACGATTCCGTCGATCATCGGCGGCTCATCGAGCGAGGGGGTGTAGATCAGGCGGTAGCTGGGCATGTCGGGCTCCTTCGCTTAGTCGGGCGAAGGTGGCGCCAATTCGTCGATGTTCGGTTAATGTTTCCTGAAGGGCAGGGGCGGAGACGCCGCCTCCTCCCGCTGCTTGGCCCCGTCGTGGCAGGGCTTGCAAAGCGACTGGAGCGCGCCTTCCCAGAAGGCCCGGCGGTCCTCCCGGTGGGGGACCACGTGATCGGCGATCGCCGCCTCGCGCGTGCGCCCCAGCGCGGCGCAGCGGCGGCAGAGCGGCTCGCGGCGCAGCTGGTTCAAGCGGCGGGCACGCCAGGCGGCGGTGGAATACCAGCGGCGGCTCGGCTTGGCGGCGCGGGAGGCGTCGGCCTCGCGTTGGCGGCGGCGCTGGTGGGCGGCTTCATGGGCGGTGCAGCGGGCGAGCCCCGGCCCGGCGAGGCGCTTGCAGCCGGGATGGGCGCAGGGCTTGCGGGGGATGGCGGGGCCTCCGAACAGCTGCGCCCGGGCGGCGGGGGCCGTCCGGGCGCAGTTCTCGAGATTGGGTAAGAGGTTTATTGGCTCGCATCGAGCCGTCAAGCGCCACGCTGCACCACGATGCCCACGACCAGCGCGACCCGCTCCAGCGCCGCCTCCAGCGCCGCGCGGGCGGGGGTCGCCACCGAGGGGCCGCGGGACCAGCCCGCGCGGGCGAGGATGGCCGAGAGGCTCAGCCCGTCCAGGGCGGCGGCGTCGACCAGCTCGCGCACTGGCAGCGGGCGCCGGGCCCGGTCGCGATGCGCCCGCCGCCCGCGCGGGTCCAGCGCGAGCCCGGTCCCGATGGCGTCCCGGCAGCGGCGAAGGTCCTCGGCCGCCGCGCAGCGCATCACCGCGCCGCCATCCGAGATCCCGCCCTTCGCCCCGCCCTCGCCCGGGCTGCGGACCGAGGCCACCAGCTCCACCGTGGCGGCATAGGCCTCGGCGGCGTCGCGGCAGTGGAGCGGGAGCGCGGCCAGCACCTGCGGCCCGGCGCGGCGGACCACGGCGCGCGGGCGCGGGCGGTACTCGCCCCGGCGCAGGTCCCAGTCCACCTCCAGCACCGAGGCCAGCTCCACCGGCCCGCGGGCGAACCCGTCCGGGCCGTCGTCGAGGGACGGGCGCGTCCGCAGGGCCTTGCGGTGGGCGCGCAGGGCGCGGCCCAGGGCGGCCTCTTCGGCGCGCAGCAGCTCGGCGTCGGTCGCCTCCGGGGAGGAGGGGGACAGTTTCTTCGCTATCATCGCATATACCCTCCTTAAGGGGTCTTTTCCGGTTTGGTTGATGGTGATCTGTTAACTATCCCTACTCTCCCCATGTCCCCCTCAGTGTTGAATACATTGGATAAATCGGAACGAAAGCGGGGAGGCTCCGGGGAGGATGGGGAGAGTTGGCGGGAGAAGAGGCGGGGGCGGCGCGCGGCTGGACGCGAAGCCGCCGCGCGCGGGGGAGGGTTGCGGGGAGCGTTTCGGGGAGGGTTCGCGCAAACCCTCCCCGAGCCCGAGGCGCATCTGTGACGTGACGGGCGGCGCGGTCTTCATGGCGGCGCGTCGCGCAGGGTCTTCATCACCAGCTCGAAGACGTGGTCCTCCTTCGACCAGTCGAGATGGCGCCAGACGTTCACCCCATGGCTCTTGGTCCGCAGCAGGCCCTTGTTGATCAGGGTCCGGCCGAACTTGGTGATGCCGAAGGGCTTGATGCCCGAGCGTTCGCACCAGGCCTCGAACACCCGGTGCAGGTCGCTCGACTGGATCGAAGAGGCCGCCTCGGCCGTGGTGCATTCCTTGAGGAAGTCGCCGATCGGGTCGGCCAGCGAGCGTTGCTGCACCTTGATCTGGGCAGCGTCCTCGGGCGGGTTCAGCCCCTCGCGCTGCAGGGCGACCCAGCCTTCGATCATCCAGTTCAGGATGCCGGCCTTCTCGCGCTCGAGGATCTCTTCGAAGACGGTGTCGGAGACCTGCTTCTCTGGCGGCAGCTCGTGCAGCGGGACCTTGAAGGGCAGGAAGGTCAGGCGGCGCCACATGCCCTCGGAGGTGTCGGTGATCCGAGGCACGTCGTTGACCGAGATGATCGGCGTCCCGTTCGGGATCCATTCGAAGGGCGCCTTGCCCTTGGCATGGGCCTGGCGCTTCTCGCCGCCGGTCAGCCCCTTGATCTTGGAGCCGGAGAACACGTCGTCGGCCTCGGGCTCGGAGGAGATGTAGGCGCGCGCGCCGGGGAGCACCGCCTCCTCCGGCGTCGGGCCCTGGGCGGCGACGCGGCTTTCGAGGAACATCTGGATCCGGCAGGCGGCGGCATAGCTGCCGAGCACCTTCGCAAGCCCGCTGGAGAAGGCGGATTTGCCGTTGCCGCCGGGGCCGATCAGCACCACGCAGATGCGCAGGTTGTTGCGCCCGCTGAGGAAGTACCCCGCGATCCGCTGGGCGAAGGCGCGCATGGCCGGATCCGGCAGGGCGGCCTCGAGGAACGCTGTCCAGCCGGGGCAGTCGGCGCCCGGGTCCAGCGCGGCGTCGAGGCTGCGGGTCGACAGGCTCTCGCGCCGGTGGGGGGCGAGGCAGGATCGCAGATGGGCTCCCCAGGCCTCGCCGTAGCCGTCCGAGCAGTCCGCGGGGTCGGGCGCCTCGGCGGCGAGCCGGGCGAGATCCAGCTCTCCGTTCGGTGCGGTGACGCGGAACGGGAAAGGGTCGAGATCGGCGATCCGCGCGCGGCAATGGTCGCGCAGCAGGGTCAGTGCGGCGTTGAGCCGGGGCAGCGCCCCGCAGGTCTTGGCGTAGCCCGCGGCGGAGCGCTTGCGCGCCGCGCGGATCGCCTTGCGGCCCTCATCGGGCGTCGCGCCCTCGTTCTCGGCCAGCCAGGCGTCGAGCTGCGCCTTGGGGACCGGCGCCGAACTCAGCGCCGCCGATTCCTCGAGCAGCAGGTCCGGCAGGGTCGAGGCCATGGTGAGCGCGGCGCTTTCGCCGAACTCGGCCTCCCAGATGCGCCCGTTCCAGACCACCCAGCCGAGGCCGGGCACGAAGCGCAGATCGCGCCCATGGGCCATGCGCAGCCGCTCGGCATTGCCGACATCGGTATGCGGCAGCCGGGCGCGGGCCAGCGCGTCCTCGGCATCGGGCGGCGGGGCGTCGAAGCTGCCGAGCACGCCGCCCCCTGTCTCTTCCGTCATCGAGCTTCCCCCTCGAGTTCGGTGGATGATCGGCCCCGCGCGGCCTCGGCCGCGGCGAGGTCGGCGAAGTCGATATCCCGGTCCCAGCGCCCGCCCGGGAGGCGGTGCGTGCAGGCGCGCAGCTCTCCGTTCGGGCGCTGGCGGTGGCGCAGCACCGCGCGACGGGTGAGCAGCTCGGCCGAGAGCGGGTCCTTCGCCGAGCCTTCGGCGAGGATGACCAGCGCGGTCACCGCGTCGGGCGCCTCCCAGGCCGGGCTGTCCCGGTCGGGCCAGGGCGAGGGCGCGGGGCGCCCGGTATGCGGGTTGAGGCGGGGCGGATCTTCTGCCACGCCGCCGCCGCAAAGGGCCCCGCGGCTGACCGCGGCCTCGGCGGACCAGAGCGGCCCGTCCCGGCGCAGCAGGCGCGACCAGACGGCGAGGGTGGATTCGATGCCCTCGCCGACCACCATCCGCGCGCTGGGGCGCGAGAACTGGATCGGGGCGCCGAAGATGCGGCGCGGCTTGCCCACGATCCGCTTGTCGAGCTTGCCGCCGTCCGGGAAGCGGGCCCGCCCCGTTTCGGTGATCCAGGTACGGTGGATGGCGCGCATCCGTCGGTCGCGGCCGATGGCGGCGATCATCGCCGGGCCGCGATGCACCACCAGCGGGCGCCCGCCGGGATGCTCGAAGTAGGGTAGGTCCGGGTGATAACGCAGGCAGGCGGGCCAGCCGCCCAGGGCGGCGAGCATGGCGTCGACATCGACCCCGCGGGCCTCGAGATAGCCGTGCAGGACCGGGCCGGGCGCGCGGGCCTCGCTCCAGATACGCCGGGCGGTTTCATAGCGCTGCGCGCCCTCGGCTTCGGCCTCGCGCTCGCGCGCCTCCAGCACCCGCCGCCGGCGTTCCAGCCGGGCGGCGCGGTCGGCCTCCGATTCCTCGCGTGCGATGCCGCCGCGCTCGGCCAGAGCCCGAGCGGCGGTGGCGAAGTCCACGCCGTCGCGCTGCATGACGAAGGCGAACAGGTCGCCCCCGGCGTCGCAGCCGAAGCATTTGAACAGGCCCTTGCGCTCATCGATGTGGAAGCTGGCCGAGCGCTCATCATGGAAGGGGCAGGGCGCCCACCAGTCGCCGCGGCGGGGCGACGACTTCTTCATGTCCCAGACGACGCCCCCGGCCTCGGCCACCTCGCGGAACCCGATGGCGGCGCGGATGGCGTCGAGGTCGTAGCTCATCCCCGCCTCCCGAACAGATCGGGCTCGCGGTCCGGCGGGGCGACGGAGCGCGGCGCGGCGGCGGGCTCGGCCCGGCCGCGATGGGCGGCGCAGGTCCAGATCCGGTCGCGGCGCAGCGGCGGGCCGAAGCCGAAGGCGGCGGGGGCGCCGCAGAAGGCGCAGCGGTGCTGGGCGGGGGCGGGCTTGGTCATCGCCGCCGCCTCACCTGGCCCTTCGCCCAGGCGTCATGGCGCAGAAGGACCAGCCGCACCGTCGAGGTGCTGACGAAGTGGCGTTTCGCCAACTCATCGACCGAATGCCGGGGGGCGTCGCGCACGATCGCCAGATCGCGCGCCTGCCGGATGTGGATCTCGTTGCGCATGATCGCCTGCATCCCGAACGCGCTGCAGTCGGTCTCGCCGCCGACCCCGCGCGGGATCCGCCGCGCGCCATGTTCGGCCAGGTGCGCGTCGATCAGGCGGCGCTCTTCAGCGGTGATCTGGTCAGGCATGGCGCCCTCCCATCACGGGGGCGGCGCGGCGCGGGTCACGGGTCGCCTGCGCCGCCCCCGCCGCGGCCGTCGGGGGGAGCCCGGCCGCGACCCGTCCGGCGCCCTGCGCGCCGGACGGGGATCTGGTGAAACTGGGGCCTCTCATCGCTCGCCCTCCCGCAGCGCCGCCTGCAACGAGCGGGCGGCGTCGATGGCGTGCTGGGCGGCGTCCGAGAGGTCCGCGCGCTCGCGGGCCGTCATCGCCGCGCCGCCCGGCCCCGCTGGGTCGAGCGCGGCGAGCAGCAGGCCCGTCGCCTCGGCCACCGAGGCCGAAAGGTCCGCGCAGGCCGCCGAGGGGCTCGTGCCGGCGCCCTCGGGCACGAAGCTGCCGCCCGCCAGCGCCGCGAAATGGCGCGCGACCACCGCCGCTCCGTCAGGGAACAGGCGGCAGACCTGGTCGAGCGCGGCCACCGGCATGCGGCGGCCGTTCTCATCCGACGGGTCGGCCCAGCGGGAGAGGGTGGGGCCCTGGTGCCCGGTCTCGGCCTCGACCGCCCGGCGCCCGCAGGCGTCGAGCAGGTCCGAGATCATGCCGTGATACGAGCCGGGGCGCTGGGGGCGCGGCAAGGTCATGGCATCGCCCTCCGGGAATGTTTCCTGTCCTCCGCGGCGCCGGGCGCCGAGGGTGCGGGGAGGGGAAGGTCGGCAGGGAGGGTCTCGCCTTCGCGACTGCCGGCGCAGGCGCGGGCGAGGCCCTCGAAGGTCAGGTCGATGCCGCGGGCTCGCGCCGCGTCGACGACGGCGGCGTGGCGCGGGGCGGGGATCGAGCCGCGGCGCTTCCATGCGCGCACGGTGCCCTCACGCTCGCCGATGTCGCGGGCAAGGGCGGCCATCGAGGGCCAGAGGTCGAATATGGCGTCCATGGCTGCGGACGCTACGGATCATAGCGCGACACGTCAATATGAAACGTAACGCGCTAGGCGCTACAAAATGTGACATGACCCCAGCTGAACGCCTTCGAGAGATTCGGACGAATGCCGGCTTCGCCACCGCTGCCGAGGCGGCGCGCAAGTTCGGATGGTCCCCCGTCACCTACCGCGCACACGAGAGCGGGCAGAACGGGATGCGCCCCAACGTGGCCAAGGTCTACGCCAGGGCGTTCCGCGTTTCACCCGAGTGGCTGCTGTATGGCGAAGGCGGGCCGGAGAAGAAGGGCGTGCCCTTGGTGGGCGAGGTTGGCGCCGGGGCGATCGTGTTCCCGCTGGATGACGGCGGATCGCTTGATGAGATTGATCCGCCGCCGGGAATCGGGCCTTCCGCCGTTGCCGTCCGCGTGACTGGCGACAGCATGTACCCCCGCTATGACGAAGGTGACGTCCTGGTCTATGACCGTCACGCCCTGCCTGATGAGCTGGTCAATCAGGAATGCGTGGTCCGCCTGCTCGATGGTCGAACTTACGTGAAGATCCTGCGCAGCGCCGCTTCGGGCACCTATTCCCTCGAGAGCCATAACGCGCCGCCCATCCGCGATGTTCAGATCGAATGGGCGGCTCCGATCCTGTGGGTGAAGCGCGCCCGCGGCTGACCTTGCGATGCGCGACATATCGCTTCGTTACGTTTCGTGTTGACGTGATGCGCTACGAAACATAACGTCTCGTCATCTCTCATCAGAGGAGTGACGATTCATGTCGACCACCCCGCAACAAGCCGCCGACGCCCTGCTCGGCGCCCGAGACGAAGCCCGCGCCTCGCTCGCCGTCGCACGATCGGCGGTCGAGGGCGTCGTCTCCGCCATCTGCCGCCGCCACCGCGCCGAGGATGCGTTCGACGCCGCCCGCGCGGACATGCTCGAGGCGCATGAGGGCGAGGCCGCGGCCCGCTCCGAACTGGACCGCGCCATCGAGCAGGCGGTGAACGCCGACCTCGCCATCGACGACGTGGGCGCCGCCGCCCAGGACCGCGCGGCATGACCCGCGCGCGCTGCGGCGGCTGCCGCTTCTTCCGGCGCCTCGACGAAGACGTCCGCGAGGCGCTCGGGATCGACAGGGAGGGTCTGTGCGTCGCGCGGCCCGACCCCGGCCACGACGCGCTCACGCGCCCCGATCTTCCGCCCATCCATTGCGACGCCCGCGAGGGCGGCGAATGCCTGATCTTCAAGGAGGCCGCATGATGCGATCCGTGCTCGAAACCTATGCCGTCGCCCGGGCGATGGCCGACCCGTCCCGCTCGCTGGCCGAGATCCTGCCCAGCGGCGTCGAAATCGCCGCCTGCCGCGGCGAAGCGCGCTTCTATCACGGCCCCGGCGTGCATGAGCGTCACGCCCGTTCCGTCGCCTGGAACGCGCTGCTGGCCGCCCGCAAGGCCCGCGCCGCCTCGCGCGCCCGCGCCGTTCGCAGCGCGCCGATCCCGGAGGGCGCGGCATGAGGCTGGAGACCTATCGATCCCGCGCCGAGCGCCTTGCCGCCCAGGCGGAGGGCGCTGCCATCACCGGACAGCCCCAACGCGCGGCCGAGCTGCGCGCCGAGGCGGTGCAGCTGCTGGATGAAGGGGGGCGCGCGCTGGACGCCGAAAGCCTCGCCATGATGCGCCTGCGCGATACCATCGCCGAGGCGCCGGAGAAGGAGCGGGAGCATTTGGCGCGCCTGACCGCCCGATGACTCGGACGCCTCAGGGCCCCGCTCGCCGCCTGCCCACCGCCGATCAGGCCCGGCGGGTGGCGGAGCGGGCCGAAGAGATCCTCGGCGACTGGACCGCCCGCGGCCTGCCTCGGCTCGCGGCCATCGAGGTCGGGCCCGTGCGGCTCGAATTCGCCGGCGAGGGCGTCGACGCCCCCATCGGCAAGGAGGCGAAGGAGGCGGAGGCGTGGCGCGGACGACCCTTCGGATGAAGCGCCTCAAGTCCCAGCGCAAGCGGGGGCGCTGGTTCCACTATTTCCGCTGGCCGAACGGCAAGGAGACGGCGCTGATCCATGGCGTCGAGCCGGACGACCCGCAGCTGATCGCCGCCTGGGCCGCCTGCAACGCCGAATGCGACCGGACGCGGCGGCCGGAAGACGCGCCAAAGCGCGGCTCGGTCAAGATGGGCCTGCTGGCCTACATGGAATCGGCGGAGTTCGGCCAACTGGCCGAGGCGACCCGCAAGGCGCGGCGCGCGGTGCTCATGCGGATCATGCGTGCCCAGGGCGACCGTCCGCTGGCGACGGTCGCGAAGGCTGACATCGAGGCGGCGATGATCGGCAAGTCCGCCCACGCAGCGCGGGCCGACTACCGCGCGCTGCGCGGCGCCTTCAAGCACCTGCTGCGGATCGGGATGGTTGAGGCGGATCCGACGGAGGGCGTCAAGCTGCCCGCGCCGCCGCGCTCGGACGGGTTCGCGCCCTGGACGGCCGAGGACATCGAGGCCTTCCGCGCTCGCTGGCCGCACGGGACCTCGCAGCGGTTGATCTTCGACGTGGCGCTGTACACCGGGCAGCGGCGGACGGATCTGTGCCGCCTGGGCTGGGGGCATGTGCGCGCTGGGACGCTGGAAGTTAAGCAGTCGAAGACCGGCGCCATGGCCTATGTGCCGATGACGGCCGAGCTGGAGGCGGCCTTGGCCGGGACCGAGGGGCGGGCGGTGTGGCTGCTGACGGAGTACGGGCGCCCGCACCGGCCCGCGGGCCTGGGCAACAAGTTCAGAGACGCGGCGAGCGCAGCCGGCGTGGAGAAGAGCCTCCACGGGCTGCGCAAGGCGTTCTGCATCTACTGGGCCGAGCAAGGCCGCAGCGTGCACGAGATCGCGGCGATGAGCGGCCACAAGCAGCTCGGCGAGATCGAGGTGTACACGCGGGCGGCAGACCGGAGGCGGATGGTCCAGGCGCTGCGGTCGATGAGGGGGTTGTGAGGGCTTCTAGTGGTTGCCAGCCATGCCTGCCTCGGAGGTCTTCGCTCCGAGTCCCAATGAAGAGGGAGGCGGCGAAATGCTCGGCGCAAATTTCACTTGACTCCATCTGATCAAAGTTGGTCGATATGGTCGACTGCTTGGCGATAATTCTGGCAGCTATTGTATATGCGCGCCGATTGGCCAGACAGGTGGCGGCAAAATATTTCTCGCCTTTTTATGTTCTTACTTATGGCTGTGTAGGGGGGGCTCGGCTCCCTGCTTTCAGACTGCTCGAGCGCAACCATGAAGCGGTCAATTAGGTCTCGCCCCTGTATTTCTTCAAAGGCCTCAGGTCGCGCCGTGAATGCGGCAATGCACCAATTTTCGGTCGACTCTACCGCTGGCGCGAGGGCGTGGCGATCCTGATCTGCCTTGGTCATTGCGCCAAAGCAGCAGGCAACTTCGAGAATTCTGGCGACTTCACTTCCGCGCGCGGCCGCGTTCGCGGCTGCGTTTGGCGTGTGCTGGTACTCGCTCTCGAGAAAGTGTAAGAAGCTCGGTTCCTCGAGTACGTCCGCGTCGAGCTGAAATAACAGGCAGTCGAGCGGTGGAGTTGCTAGTTGCCCGCTGAACAAGCCTGCTCCAAAGTATCGTTGAATGCGTGTTTCGGGAGGGTTCTTCTTAAGCCACAGGAGGACCTGTCCCCAGCCAGCTTCCGGTGAACTCATGTCTATCTTGGGCTGTATCGCGAAAAACTCAGTATTTTTGCCTCGCGTAGCGAGGCAGTTTCCAAAAAATGCCTGAATGGCCCAGAAATCAGTGGGCCCTTCGCATACCACCCCAATTCGCATCACAAGCTACCCAGCGCCCCCGGTACATCTCCGTCCAGCCAGATTTGAGACAAGTTGCGCCCGCCTCTAGCGACTTGCCATTCTTGCCTCGTCATTCCCTGTGGGGGAGACAGTCTAGCTGCTTGAGTATGTCCCTTCTCATTCCGGCTTACCACAAATACCCTTTGATCGTCATTGAAAAGATCAAATGCATCAAGCGCAGTGGGGTTGTGGCTGGTTAAAAAGACTTGCTTCGCCCCGAGGGAGGCGTTCGCACTGGCTTCAGTGACTCTAATAATCTGCTCAATTAGCAATCTTGTAAGGCGAGGATTTAGTGCATTGTCGACATTATCTAGCGCAAAAACCTTGGGTGAGTCTGGGTGCGCAAGTAGTATTGCTGCAAATAGAAGGAAGAGCGTCCCCTCGCTGCTGTCGTACACGGAGAGTTTATTTCTCTTTCCGTGCATATACTTGTCCACGAAGAAGACGGTCTCCCTTGAGGCGTCTACCAGATCTCTGGATGTAAGATGCGGTTCGCCTCGATGGGTGCCGAAGCTATTGGCCCAGCCGGGTAGCCAGACCAATTGAAGGCAAGTATTCAAAATCTCCCATTCGGGAGTTTTGGGAGTAGAGCCCCGCCGATTTCGGAGGCGGAGTCTATTGTACTCGGCGAGAAACGAGGCCACGGCATTTGGCAAGCCCTCGCCGCGGAGCCCCACTGGAGGCGCATCAACGCGACCACTCTGACGTCCGCGCAGGAAGTCAGTTTGTGGTGAAAAGATTGCAAAGCGAGCGAATTCGGTAAATGCGTCCGCGGCGATGCGTGGCAGATCGTATGTCGCTTTAATCTGGTCCCAGAGACCCCGGTGACTTTCGAGCCTCTCGGCATGGGTTACGCCGGTTGCTCTGGCACCTCGATTGCTTCGGCCAAATATCTTGTCGCGCCCAACCGAGGCGGACTCTGAAAAGAACCGGAGAAGTGGGTCGTTTTCTCTGCTCTGGAGTGAAGTTGAGTAGGAGAGGTCTCCAGAAAATTGAGCTTGCAGCTTGAGGGTCTTGGGAAGTTCTTCATTTTTAAACGAAGATTTCATGAGTTCTGGGGGGGTGATCCGCAGCCCTTTCGCCCCAATGTCGGAGTCGCCAAGCCCGCGTCCAAGGCAGGCAGAGGCCAAACCAATTGCCTCCAGCAGGTTTGATTTCCCACTTCCATTGCCTCCGATGAATAGGTTCACCCTGCCAAGCGAGAGAGTCTCCTCACGCACGGACTTGAAGCGCTCGATTTTCAACTCCTGAAGCATGACCTCTGTCTCGGTGAAAAGTCCGGCACCTGCAAGCCGATTGTGGAATCGTAGAGTGCTCTGGGAAGAAGATCGAGGGGCCAATTCGTGGGGGGGCCCCTAAGGGTCCGAAGCGGGGCTGGGCTCGCGGATCAGGGTACAAACATAGGGCTAGTCTGGCGAAGCTAGGCCATTCTGTAGAACGCCCCTCATAAAACTGTAGAGCGCGGTTGAAATCATTCGCAAAAACGGAAGGGTGGCGACTCCGATAGG
>NZ_JBOCEF010000045.1:0-42345 GCF_050586345.1 Rhodovulum sp. DZ06 | reverse complement strand
CCCCCCCCCCCCCCCCCCCCCCCCCCCCCCCCCCCCCCCCCCCCCCCCCCCCCCCCCCCCCCCCCCCCCCCCCCCGCAGCTCAGAGCAACGCCCGCCTCAGAGCGGCGTCCCCGCATCCAGCCCGAAGATCACCCCTGCCTCGGCAAACAGCAGGTAGTCCACGTCCTCGACCGCGTGGTCCACCTCGGCGTCCCGGCTCCGGTCTTCCTCGAGGAAGGCGAGCGGCCCGGAGGCCCCCTGCCCCGCCCCGCGCAGATGCACCGGATCGGCGCCGTTGAAGGACGAGACCTGCCCGATCAGCGACCCGTCCTCGTATCCCGGCAGCGCCGCAAGCTGCGCCACCTGGTGGCTCAGCGACCCGGCATCCGAGGCCATGAAGTCGAAATGGTCCCCGCTTTCGATCGCCACCCAGCCGACGGTTTCCGTCGCGTGGCCGCCGAAGTTGAGCAGGTCCTCCTCCTCCATCGCCACCTCGAACCGGTCGGCGCTGTCATTGCGGATGCGGGTCGAGACGTAATCGACGCCGTTGACCGTCTGCACCTGCGCGAACAGCGCCGCGTCGTTCATCGGCTGGTGCACCACCGTCTCGAACCCGGCCGAGGTCAGCTTCGCCGTCTCCAGCGCCCCCGCCTCGATCAGCGCGCCGTTCGGCAGCATCCAGGACCCCTGCTCGACGACCATGAAGTTGACCGTCTCGACAGCGTGGAACCCGTCGCCCGAGCCGTCCTCCTGCAGGCGCATCACCGCGCCGTCGCCGTCGAGGCCGTCGATCCGCACGACCACCGCCGCGGCCCCGGCGACGCCCGCCACGAAGGCGATCAGCACCGGGTTCTCGAAGCTCGCGTCGAAATCGACGCTGACCGGATTGTGGCTCATCTGGACCGTGCCGAACTCGATCACCGGGCGCAGTTCCGCGCCCGCGACCGTCATCGCGCCGGTCGAGGACACGGCGATGTAATCCACCGTCTCGCCGAAATGGCCGATCTCGGCGTCGGCGCTGGTGTCCTCCTCGACGAAGACCCGGAACCCCTCCTGCGTCACGGCGGTCCCGCGCGCATGGGCCGGGTCGGCGCCGGCATAGCTGCTCAGCCCCGCCACGACGCCCGCCGGGTATTCGAACCCATGATCGAAGCCCACCAGCTTCGGCACATGGCTGACGCCGGAGACGGAGCCCGCCTCCCACACCAGGTCGCCCCAGGCGCCGGTCCCGGCCTCGAGCGCGACCCAGCCCACGTCTTCCTGCGCGTGCCAGCTGTCGTTGTTGGCCTCTTCCTCCTGCATCGCGATGCTGAACCCGTCCGGGCCGACATCCTTCGTCCGCGTCACCACGAAATCCGCGCCATTGCTGCTCTGCACCTGGGTCAGCAGCACGGGCGCCGCGTCGAAGCCGCGCTCGAGCGTGATCGCCTCGAACCCGTTCGCCGTGGTGCCGTCGAGCTGCGCGACCCCCGCCTGCATGACCGAGCCATCGGGCATCAGCCAGGTCCCGGCCTCGACCACCATCACGGTCACCGCCTCGGCCGCATGGCCGCCGTCGAGATGGTTCGGCTCCTGCAAGCGCAGCGTCGCGCCGGTCCCGGTCAGCTCGTCCACCCGCACCGTCACCGGCTGCAATCCCTGCCGGCTCTGCACGAAGGCGATCACCACCGGGTCGTCATAGGTTTCGTTGAAGCTCAGCGCATAAGCCGCGTCGCTCAGCGAAGTCTCGTGGAACTCCATGATCGTCCGCGCGCCCGCGCCCGCAAGCGCCACGGGCCGGACCAGCAGGCTGGAATCCTCCGCATGGCCCGCGCCGTCGGCGTCGAACACCACGTGATAGCGCCCGTCCGCGGGCGGCGTGACCTCGAGGCTGAAGGACGCCCCGAGCGGCAGCACCGCGTCGTAGATCACCGCGCCCTCGGCATCGATCACCTTCACCCCGCGGGTCGCCGCGCTGGACTCCGCCGACAGCGCCTCGCCGCTCGTGATCTCGTAGGCGACCCCGCCCTCCAGGTCGACCGCGATCCAGTCCTCGTCCTCCGCCGTCTCCAGCCCGGCCCGGACCAGCCCCCCGACGGGCGCCACCGTGGCCGAGGCCGCGTCGTTCCCGTGGTCGTCCAGCGCCACCACCTCGATCACGTAATCGCCGGTCCCCAGCCCCACCTCGTTGGCCGAGATGTGGAACACCCCCGTCGCCCAGGGCGAGAAGGTCAGCTGCGCATCCAGCCCGTCGCCGAAATCGTCGTTCTCGGCCACCACGTCCCCGGCGGGGTTGAGCAGGAACAGCTCCGGGTCGTGCAGCGCATCGCCCGCGGCCGGGTCCCCGGTCATCGAGATGGTGTAGACCCGCCCCGCCAGCAGCTCGACCGCCCACCAGTCCTCGTCATGGTCGACATCGATCGACCCGTGGACCGGCGTCCCCACCGACGCCGCCCCCGCGCCCGCGGCCGTGTTCCCGGCCTCGTCCGCATAGACGGTGATCCGCGTGCCCGGCCCGGCATTGGCCTCGTCGCTCTCGGCCACCGCGTTGAGCGGGTCGATGATCGCGCCGACATAGTAATCCCCCGGCGCCAGCCCCGAGAGGTCCAGCACCCCGGAGGTCGCGAGATCCGCCAGCACCCCGCCCGCGCCCAGGGCGCCGCCGGTCCAGGTCAGCGCCCCCAGCAGCCGGTCCGAGCCGTCGATCACCGCATCCGCCGAGAGGCGGAACGCCACCCGCCACCCCGCCGCGGCGTCGCCGTCCCCGGCATTGGCCACGTCGAAGCCCAGCTCGACCGCCGAGCCGTCGGACCAGTCGGCCCCGCCTTCCACGCTCACGGCCGAGACCACGAGATCCGGCAGCGGCGTGCGCGCGACCTCCAGCGCATAGCCCCCCAGCGCGTCACCGCCGGAGATCCAGTCGCCCTCGACCAGCACCTGGTGCAGCCCCGACCGGGCGGCGGTGAACACCACCTCGGTCGGGTCGATCCCGTCATAACCGTAATCCTCGGCCACCAGGTTCCCGTCGGCGTTGTAGACCGCCACGTGCCCGGCCAGCTGCGGCGACGCCCCGTCGCCCGACAGCGTCATGCGGTATTCGCGCCCGGCCTCCAGCTCCACCTCGAACCAGTCCGGGTCGCCGACCGCCTCGGCCTCGCCCGTCACGGTCCCGTTCATCACCGCCGGGGACGCCTCCCAGGCCCAGTCGCCATGATCGTCCTCGACCACCGTGATCTCGATCACGTTCGACACCTGGTTGGTCTCGTCCAGCTCCTCCACGTCGCCGAACGCGTCGGCGATCACGCCGACCCAGTAAGTCCCCGCGGGCAGCCCCAGCGGGATCGACAGCGTGGAATACACCCGGTCCAGCCCGCCCATCGACACCGCCGTGCCGTAGGCGACGTCCAGCCGCGTGTCGAACTCATCGACCACCGCATCCGTCGACAGGTAGACCGCCGAGACGGATGCCGGCGCATCCGCCGTGCCGTGGTTCCAGATGTTCCACACCGCGTCGACGCTGGCGCCGTCGATGATCTCGGTCGCGGCGACCTGGAACATCTCGGGCGTCAGGTCCGGCAGCGGCGCCTCGACCGCCGTCAGCGCATAGCGCCCCAGCGCCTCGGGGCCGAAGCCCCCGAGCCCCGAGACCGCGATGCTGTGCAGCCCCGTCTCCAGCGCGACGAAGCTCAGCTGCGCCGGGTCGCCCCCCGGACGGGCGGTGTCTTCGCCGAGCCAGTCCCCCGACGGCCCGCGCGCCTCGAGGTCGGCCGCGACCAGCGGATCCCCGCCATCCCCGAGCAGCTGGAAGTCGTAGCGCACACCCGCCACCAGGTCGAAGGCGAACACGTCCACGTCGCCCGCATAATCCACCACGCCGGTCACCGGCGCGCCCAGCACGCCCGCCGTGGCCGACCCCGCATCGTTCCCGTGATCCTCGGCCGCGATGGTGATCTGAACCGCGTTCGTCCAGTTGTCGGTCTCGTCGACCTCCGCCACCGCGCCGTCCGGGTCCACCATCGCCGCGACCCAGTAGGTCCCCGGCGCCAGCCCCTCGGGCACGGTCCAGCCGCCCCCGGCCACGAAACCCGCGCCCGCGGGCAGCGGCTCATAGCCCCTGTCCGTCGCCAGCGCGACATCCGAGGCGTCCACCACCGCGTCCGTCGACAGGTACAGCCGCGAGACGGAGGAGGACGCATCCGCGGTCCCGCCGCTCACCACGTCCCAGCTCGCATCGAGGTACTGCCCGTGCACCAGCGACGCATCGACCAGCGACAGCAGGCTCGCCTCCAGGTTCGGCCCCGGCGCGATGGCCGCGCTGACCTGGTAGGTCCCGCCCCCGGCCCCGGCCTGTTCGGCCGAGAGGTAGAAGGTCCCCGTCTCGGTCGCGACCCAGGTGATCTGCGACTCCAGGTTCGCGCCGCCCCCCGGGATATCGTCGTTGAATTCCAGCCAGGTCCCGTCCGCGTCGCGCAGCCCCAGCCACGGGTCCGGGAGAGAGCCGACGCCCGAATCCTGGCTCATCATGTCGAACACGTAGGTCCGGCCCGCCACCAGCTCGACCGCGAACATGTCGACGTCCCGCCAGATCTCGAGCTCCCCGCCCAGGGTCTCGCCGATGGCCAGCGGCGTCGCCCCGTCGGCGTCGTCCGCGTGGTCGTCCGCGACGATGGTCACCGTGACCCGCTCGGAATAATTGTTGTCCTCGTCGTACTCGCCGACCACGCGCCAGAAATCGAGGCCCAGGTCGAACTCCCAGACCCCCGGGGTCAGCTCCGCGGGCAGGGCCGAGACCCCCGAGACCGCCCGGCTCTCCCCCGCGAAAAGCCCCGCGATCTCGGGGCCCAGCTCCCCGTTCTCCTTGAGGCCGTCGGCGGTGTCGAACACCTGCAGCAGCGGCGTGAACGCGGCCGTGCCGGCGTCGCCGACATTGGTCGCCGTGAAGCTGTATTCCAGCAGCTCGTGGCTGCGCAGAACCGTCTCGTCGATGACGAAGTTGGAAACCGCCAGGTCCGGCGTCGGCTCCATCCACGCCGTCAGCTCGTAATCCCCCCCGCCCGTCTGCGTCGAGGCGCCGACCAGGTAGACCCCCGTGGTCTCGGCCCGGTACAGGATCGACGTCGCGGGATCCGACCCGAACGGGTAGTCCACGGCGACCAGCGCGTCGCCCGGATCGCGCAGCTCCAGCCGCGGCGCCTCCAGCAGGTAGCCGCCCGCGTCCTGGCCCAGCATGGTGATGCGATAGGTGGTCCCGGCGATCATGTTCATCTCGAACGAGTCGACGTCGGCCGCATCCTCGATCGCGCCCCAGACCCGCGCGCCGGGGGAGAGCCAGCCGTAATCCGAGCTCTCCCCCTGCTGGTCGCCGAGGATGGTCTGGTAGAGGGCGCCGCCCTGGTTGTCCGTCTCGTTGGACTCCAGCACCACGTCGTCCGGGTCCACGTAGAACATCACCGACGCGCCGCCCAGCGGCAGGGCCGTCAGGTCATGGCTCTGGTAGGGATCGAGCGACAGGGTCACCGTCTCGCCCGCGTCCAGCTCCAGCCCCTCGAACCGCTCGAGCAGCACCCGCGTGCCGTCCACGTCGCTCTCGAGCCAGATCTCCGCCGCGAACACCCCCGAGGCCGACCCGCCCTCGTTCGTGACGTCCATCTCGGCCGAGAGCCGGTCGTACAGAAGCTTGTCCCCCTCGCCGCCGGCATAGGCGGTGATGTCGAGGTTCGGCGCCAGCGAGGTCGCGGTCAGCGTGTAGGTCCCCGTCTCGGTCCCGAAGCCGTCCGCCACCACGTAATGGACCCCCGAGGCGCCGGGCGTGTAGGTGATGCGCGAATCCAGGTTCCCCGCCCCGAAATCGATGTCGTCGTTGACCGCGACCTCGGCGCCCGCGGAATCGCGCAGGTGCAGCACCGGGTCCGACAGCGTGCCCGCGCCGCCGGAGAACGCCGTCATCTCGAACACGTACTCCACCCCGGCGGTGAGGGTCAGCGCGAACCAGTCCTCGTCCGTCGCCGCCTCGATGCTGCCGACCGCGCTGTCCCAGTAGCCCGTGCCGACCGCCAGGTCCCAGAGCTCGGCCGACGCCGCGCTCTCGCCGTGGTCGTCCACGATGAACTGGGCGGTGAGGGCGGACATCCACCCGTTGTCCCCCTCGTCGCTCTCGCCCTCGTAGCCGGTCGGGTCGGCATAGGCGCCGATGCCCATGGTCACGCCCGTGCCGATGGCGTCGATCATCGACTGGGTCACGGTGATGGTGCGGGTCACCACCTGCTCGCCCCCCGGCAGGATCTGGGTCGGGATCGCGTGAAAGGCGATCACCAGGTCCGCGCCCGGGTCCACCGCCCCGTCCGCCGACAGGTACAATCCCGACAGCGCCAGCCCCGACCCGTCTCCGGTGTTGCGCACCGTCCAGCTGATCGTGATCTCGTCGCCCACCGACCAGGCCGACACCGCCGGCCCGGACTGGATGATGGACCCCTCCACGATCTGGAAATTCGGCAGGGCCGGGCCCGAGATCCGCCCATAGCCGACCTCGTACGCCCCGGTATAGGAGAGCGTGCCGTACGCGTCCGCCCAGACGTAATGCCAGCCGGTCGTCACCGCCGTGTATTCGATATACGAATGGTGCAGGACGAACTGCCCGAGCCCGTCATCGTAGTAATCGTCGTTCGACACCAGCGTCACGCCCGCCGCGTCCGACAGGGTCAGCACCGTGTCGCCCAGCTCGCCGGCCCCGGTCCCCCCCCACATGTCGAAGACGTATTCCGCGCCCGAGACCAGCCACACCCGGTACACGTCCACGTCCGCCGGGTCCTCGATGGTCCCCACGACATAGGTGTCGATCGGCATCCCCACGGTCGAGGAGGTGTCGTCGGGCACCGTGTCCCCCGCCCCCACGGACATGGTGATGTCATCGGGCAGAAAGGTGATGGCGGTGGAAATCGGATCGGTCATGCGGGCGCTCCCCAGAAATGCGCAAGCGCCCGGGCGGCCGTCTCTCCCCAGATCGGCGGCGGCCCCGGCGCCATGAGTCTGACGCCGAAGCTAACCTTTTCTTCACCTTGCCGCACAGGGGGTTTCGCTTGAAATCCGGGGCCGGGGCGCGGGCGCCGTTGCAATGCGCCCGCAGGGGGCGGCGCGACCCGGCGGCGCCGCTGGACCGGGGTTCAGCGGCGATGAAGGCGCCTCAGTCCGTCTTGCGCACCCGCGCCGCCGACTTGTCCGCGAAAGCCGCCAGCCGTTCGCGCGCCGGGGCCTGGGTGTTGACCACGCCCGCCACCACCGCCTCGGCATAGGCCGCGTCCAGCGCCGACATGTTCTGCATGTGGCTGATCGCGCTGCAGATGGCGAAGTTGGTCAGCGGCAGGTTCTCGGCCGCCCGCTGCGCCAGCGCCAGCGCCTTGCCGAACACGTCATTGTCCACCTTGTACTGCGCCAGGCCCACGTCGACCGCCTCCTGCCCGTGATAGACGCGGCCCATCAGCATCATGTCGATCATCCGCGCCTTGCCCACCAGGTCGGCCACCCGGATCGTCGCGCCGCCGCCGGTGAACAGGCCCCGCTGCCCCTCGGGCAGCGCGAAATACGTGCTGTCATCCATCACCCGCACATGGGCCGAGCTCGCCAGCTCCAGCCCCCCGCCGACCACCGCGCCCTGCAAGGCGGCGATCACCGGCACGCCGCCATATTCCATCTTGTTGAACGCCTCGTGCCAGCGCAGGCAGACATGCATGAAATCCTCGGGCGCGCGGTCGGCGTCGTGGTGCTCGATCAGGTCGAGCCCGGCGCAGAAATGGTCCCCCGCCCCGGCCAGCACCACCGATTTCACCCCCGCGAACCGGGCCTTCGAGAAGAACTCCACCAGCTCCTCGATCGTCGCCGGGTCCAGCGCGTTGCGCTTGTGCGGCCGGTTCACCGTCACCACCCAGACGCCGTCGTCGCGCGGCTCGAGCAGCAGGTTTTCAAACTGGGCGGGGTCGAGGGTGACGGCCATGGCGCGGGCTCCTTGCTGGTGTTCCGCGCCTCCCCTAACCCGCCGCGCCCCGCCCCGCCAATCGCCGCCGCGGACGGATGATTTGCCCAAAGTGACAAAATCGGCCATCTTCACGCCCCATGAGCGTCCCTGACATGCCGATACTGCCGACCGTCTCCCGCGCCCTGATCGGCGACTGGCTGGGCGCCATCGCCGCCATCGCGCCCCCGGCGCAGGCGCGCGGCTTCCTGCAGGGCGCCGGCCTCGCCCCCGCCGCCTCGCCCGCGACGCGGGTGACCCATGACCAGATCGTGCGCCTCTACCAGCTCGCCGCCACCGGCTCGGGGGACGAGATGATGGGCCTCTGGTCGCGCCCGATCCGCTCGGGCGCGCTGAAGCACCTCTGCGCCTCGGTGCGCGGCGCCTCCTCGCTCGGCGCCGCGCTCTACCGCTTCACCACCTTCTGGAACCTGCTGCTCGACGATCACCGCCTGGCGCTGGAGGGCCCCGGCCTCACCGTCGCCCTGCGCCCTTCCGGGGACGCCCCCCCTGCCCCGCCGAACCGCTTCGGCCAGGCGCTGATGCTCAAGCTCGCCCATGGCATCGCCTCCTGGCTCGCGGGACGCGAATTGCCGGTCGAGGCGGTGGGCCTGCCCTTCCCCCGCCCGCCCTTCGCCGCCGACTACGCGGTGCTGTTCCCCGCCCCCGTCGCCTTCGACGCGCCCTGCGCCTTCCTGCGCCTGTCGGCCGAGTTCGCCCCCCTGCCCGCCGCGCGCACCGACGCCGAGATGCGCGCCTTTCTCGAGCGCGCGCCGCGCGACTGGATCTTCACCAGCTTCCGCGAGCACGCCCTGCCGCTGCGGGTGCGCGAGCTGGTGCAGCTCTCGCCCGGCCTGTCGCTGCCGCTCCCCGCCGCGGCGGCGGCGCTGCACCTGACCCCGCGCACGCTGATGCGCCGGCTCGACGCCGAGGGCACCTCCTTCCAGGCGATCCGCGACGGTCTGCGCCGGGACATCGCGCTGCGCGACCTCGCCCAGGGCGGCCGCAGCATCGAGGCGATCGCGCAGGAGCTCGGCTTCGCCTCGGCCGCCACCTTCCACCGCGCCTTTCGCCGCTGGACGGGGACGACGCCGGGGACGGTGCGGCGCGGGGCGAAGTCTTAACCGAATAGAAACCTGCGTTTACTTAACGCTCGGGGATTTTACTTGGAAGTTGGGAATTTTCGCCGCACTTCATTGCAAATTACTACTTGCGCAGCCGCATATTCACGAAAACCCAAGAAAACGCGAAATGACGACTCTCCCGCATCCCACCTTCCCCACGGGGAAGATCCGCGCATGAAAAAGGCCGCGGAGCGCCCTGCCCCGCGGCCTTCCCCGTTCGTCCTTGATCTTCCCCGCGGGGAAGATTTCCCCGCTCAGTCGTCCAGCGCGGCGTAGAACGCCGCCACCGCCCGCTCCAGCCGCTGCCGGTCATAGGCGGTGAAATCCGTCTCGCCGCGCAGCTCCAGCCGCCCGTTGGCGGCGGTGCATTTCGCCTCGCCATCCGGGCGCGACAGGCGGAAGGTCATCTTCCCCGCCCGCCCGCTGCGCGCCTTCGGCTTCGGCTTCGCCGCCCCCGGCTCCGGGTCATGCGCCAAGTCGTCGGCGGCGGTGAAGCCGCGCAGGATCGCCAGCTCCTCGTTCGCGTCGCGGTCCGGGTGCGCCTCCAGCGCCTGGATCAGCTCGGCCAGCCCGCCCGGCTCCGCCTCGATCCGCGCCCGCACCGCCAGCCCGAGGTTCCGCGGCAGCGCCGGGGCGAATTTCAACCGCCCGCCGAGAGCCTCCAGCAGCTGCGCGAAGGCCCGGATATAGGAGCGTTTCTGGTAGCCCGCCGATTTGAACAGCGTCGCCACCGCCTTGTCCGCGTCCGCGCACGCGATCTGCGGGTCGGCGGCATAGGCGCGGGCCAGCTCGGCCATCTCGGCGAAGGAGATGTCCTTGCGGACCATGTTCTCATCCACCATCCGCCGATACGCGGTCTCGAGGTCCTGCTCCGGCGCCATCGCCGCGGGAATGGTGGCGAAAGCCGCCTCCCCCGTCTCGGCCAGCAGCGCCTTGAAGGCCTGCAGCCGGCGCCAGCCCTGGACCAGTTCGAACCGGTCGCCATGGCGCTCGACCCGGATCGGGTTCGACAGGCCCAACTCGCGGATCGAGGCGATGAGTTCGGGCAGCTCCGCGTCCTCGCCCGGCGCGCGGTCGCGGGTCAGCTTCTCGGCGTCCACCGCATCCAGCGGGATCCGCTCGAGCACCAGCCCCTCGGATTTCAGCCGCACATGTTCATGCGCCAGCGCGTCGTTCTCGGCGCGGATGGCTTCCTCCAGCGCCTTGCGTTCCCGCAGGCTTTCAGCGTTCTCGCGCACGGCCGAGGCCATGGGCCCGGGCCGCCCGGCGCCGCGGCGCGACGGGGTCGGCGCGGGAACCTCGGTCTCGGGCTCGTCCTCGGGCAGGTCGATCTGGAATACGCGGCGGCGGCTCATGCTGCGGTCTCCTCGGCCTCGATGCCGTCCCAGGTCAGGTGGATGGCGTCCCTGAATTCCTCGTAGGCGCGGTCGAAGCTCTTGCGCGCCCGTTTCCATGTCTCGCGGGTCATGTCGCGGTAGTCGATCTCGTAGACCGAACACAGGAACCGCCCGGATTGCTCCACCGCGCGGGTCAGCTCCACCGGGTGCTCGGCCACGTTGTCGCCGAATACCTTGCGGAACGCGTCGAACATGGCGACGTGCAGGTCATTCCCGGGCTCATACCGCGTCATCAGGAAGCGGATGTCGTGGAAGGCCTTCGGCAGCGAAACCTTCCCCGTGGGGAAGTCGGCGAACCCGTCCGAGAGGTCGGCGAGCGCTTCGGAGAGCTGCCCGATGAAGGAGGTGGTGCTGTCATATTCCCAGTAGCCGGGGCCCGAGGGGATATAGAGCATGTCGGCTGCGAAGACCGCGTTCATCGACTGGTAGCCGATGGCCGGCGGGCAGTCGAAGAGGATCAGGTCGTAGTCTTCGTCCGGCAGGGCGTCGAGATAGCGCGCGACGCAGGCGAAGAAGGACCATTCGGGGTTGAGGTGCCGGTACTGCGCCGAGGCGAATTCCACGAAGGCGGCGTTGGCGCAGGAGGGGATGATGTCGATGGTCGACCAGGCGGTGCGGTGGATGAAATCGCCGGGGCGCAGCTCGGACAGGCCGAGATCGCGGATCGAGGCGGGCAGGGTGCGCTTCGGCGCGGCCCGGCCGGTGGCGGCGCCCGCGGGGGCGGCGTTCATGCGGTCGGTCTCCCGCACCAGGTCGCGGGCCATGATGCCCCAGACGGTGTGATCCTCGGAGACGTCCGTCAGGCCCATGGAGTGGGAGAGGGTGGCCTGCGGGTCGAAATCGACCAGGAGCACGCGGTAGCCGTCGAGCGCGGCGGCATGGGCGAAGTGGAGCGCCACGGTGGACTTGCCGGCGCCGCCCTTGAAGTTGGCGACGGCGGCGCGCACGGCCCGCTTGCCCGCGGGGCGGTGGGGCAGGAGGGGCTTGCGCGAGAACTTCATGCGCCGGCGCAGCTCGTTGATCTCCTCGAGCGAGAACCAGCGCTGGCGGCCCTCCTCCTCGACCTCGCCGCCGGGCAGGGACGGGTCGGCGGCGAGCTTGCCGCGGAAGGTGCTCTGGTTCACCTTGAAGATCAGCTCGGCCACCTCCCAGGAGGAGAAGCGGCGCAGGGTCTTTTCATGCTCGGGCGAGAAGGTCTGCTTGCGGATCCAGCTCTGCATCTTCAGAGACTGGGCCTGCATCGCCGCGAGATCCGTGTGGTCGTACATTGGGGGACGCCTCGGAACGTTGTTTCTGCTCTGCCTATGATTTACGTTGAATCGCAGAAAAACGCAAAACGCCAATTCTGCGTTCCCCGGGAAAAGCGTTGGGCCTGGCGAATCGGCGGCGGCCGGGCGGCGGGCCGGAGAACGGCCCCGCGCGGGAGGCTCGATTTAGCGCCCGCGGGAAATAGGGGGACAAGATCGGCCCCTTTTCGCCCGAAAGGGGGACATGAAAGCCCCGAAAGGGGGACGCATGGGCTGTCCCCCTACACCTTGGACACCAATTTTTTCATGAATGAAAAAGGGGGAAGGGGCGATCCGATCCAACGCTAATCCGGGACGGCTTGACATTTGCGGCCGAACGGACGCTAATTCTCTCAGCTTGGTGGAAAGCGCCGAGTCAGGCTGGAGCGGCGAAAAGCCGACGGGGCCGGAGCGAGCAGAATGATCCCGGGCGGCGGGCGGGTCCATGACCGCCTGCCATGACCGGGACGCAATACGGGCGGTCAGCGATGAGCGCGAGAACTGGAGCGTCGCCGCGGGCGGCGTCGACCAAGTATGACCTGCTGGCCGCGCTGTCGGCGCAGGCCCTGCGCGGGGGGAAGATCGGCGAGCGGCTGACGCTGCGGCTCGTGACCCTGATCACGGCGCGGTACAACTGGGCGCGGGACGAGCTGTCGATCGGCCGGGCGGAGATCGCGCGGCTGTGGTCGGTGGACGAGCGCACGGTGAAGCGCGAGATCGGCAAGCTGAAGCAGGCCGGGTTCCTGGTGGTGAAGCGGCCCGGCGTGCGCGGGCGGGTCACGGTCTATGGACTGGGGCTGGAGGCGCTGCGGGCGGCGACGCAGGAGGCGGCGGTCGCGCTCGGGCCCGATTTCGAGGAACGGCTGGCGCCGGGCGCGGGGCAGGGGGACGCGGCGGCGGGCGGCGAGGTGGTGCCGTTCCCGGGCGCGCCTGCCGGGGCCGCGGGCGGCGCGTCGTCTCCGGCGGCGGGTCCGGCGGAATGGCAGGCGATCCGCGGCGCGCTGCAGAAGCGCAACCCCGACCGCTTCGCGTGCTGGTTCGCCGCGCTCGAGGCCGAGAGCGACGGCGCGGGGGGGCTGGTGCTGCGCGCGCCGACGGGGTTCCTGGCGCGCTATGTCGGCCAGCACTATTCCGAGGACCTGCGCGCGGCGGCGATCGAGGCCGGGGTGCGGGTCGGTGCGCTGGCGCTGGCGGGCCCGGAGGCGTGAGACGCGCGTGGGTGATGCTGGCCGCGGCGGCGGCCCTGGGCGCCGGGGCGGTGGTGCAGGGCGGTTCGGCGCTGCTCTACCACCTCACGGTGATGCCCCTCGCGGTCGCAGCCCTTGCGCTGGCGGGAGGCTGGGCGGGCGGCGTCCTGGGGCTGCTGGCGCTGGTCGTCGCGGTCCCCTGGGCGAGCTGCACCTGGTCCTATCCCGATGACCCGCTGTGCCCGGGGGTGAGCCTGCTGGTCGGCTTGATCGCGGCAGGCATCGCCGTCGCGATCATCGCTGTTGGATGGTTGATCCGGCGGGGCAGGGGGGGCAAGCCCCTGTCCTGACAGGGTTATTGCTGGTGAATATATGTCCCCGGCGCATCGCAGAGCGCGGGGAGCGGCCCGTCCCCGGGGATCCGCGCCGGAACGTCGGCGCTGCTGCGGGCGGCCAGCCACGCCTCCCACGGCGTCCACCAGGAGCCGTCCTCGGGCGCATGGGTCGCGAGCCAGGCGTCGGGGTCGACATAGAGCCCCCCGGCGGGCCGGTGCGACAGGCGCATGTGGCGCGCGTGCCCGCCGGGTTCCGAGACGATGCCGCGATTGTGCCCGCCCGAGACCAGCGCGAAGGTCAGGTCGCAATCGGTGAAGAGCCGCGTCTTGTAGACCGAGCGCCAGGGCGCGATGTGGTCCGCCTCGGTCGCCACCACGAACATCGGCGCGCGGATGTCCTTCAGCGCGATGGTGCAGCCTTCGACCGAGAAGCGCCCGGCGGAGAGGCGGTTCTCGAGGAACAGCCCGCGCAGGTACTCGGAATGCATCCGGGCGGGCATCCGGGTGGTGTCCTGCGACCAGGCCCCCATGTCGTCGGGAAGCTCCTGCATCCCGAGGAAATAGCGGCGCACGCCGCGCGACCAGATCAGGTCCTCGGCCCGGATCGCCGAGAAGGCGCGGGCCATCTGCGGGCGGTCGAGATAGCCTTGCTCCCACATCATGTCCTCGAGCCAGGCGATCTGGGATTCGTCGAGGAAGAGGAGGAGTTCCCCGGCCTCGGCGAAATCCACCTGCGCGGCCATGAGGGTGATGGAGGCGAGCCGGTCGTCCCCGTCGCGGGCCATGGCGGCGGCGGCGATGGCGAGCATGGTGCCCCCGAGGCAGTAGCCCGCGGCGTGGACCTTTTGGTCCGGGATGATCTTGCCGATGGCGTTCATGGCCGCGCCGATGCCGCGCAGGCGATAATCCTCGAGCGAGAGGTCCGCCTGGTCCGCGGTGGGGTTGCGCCAGGAGATCATGAAGACGGTGAACCCCTGCCGGACCAGGTGGCCGACCATGGAATTGTCCGGCCGCAGGTCGAGGATGTAGTACTTCATGATCCAGGCCGGGACGACCAGGATCGGTTCCGCGTGGACGGTTTCCGTCTGCGGGCTGTACTGGATCAACTCCATGAGATCGTTGCGGAAAACGACTTTCCCGGGGGTGATGGCGAGGTCCTCGCCGACGCGCACGCCCTCGGCCGGGGGATCGCGGCGCTGGGAGAGGGCGTGGAGCGCGTCATGGGCGAAATTCGCGGCGCCCTCGGCCAGGTTGCGCCCGCCCGAGGCGCGGATCGCCTCGAGGATCTCGGGGTTGAGGGCGGGGAAGTTGGACGGCGAGAGGGTGTCGAGCGCCTGGCGGGCCATGAAGCGGGTGCGGTCGGCCTCGGCCGGATCGAGGCCGCGCAGCCGGTCGGTGGCGGCGTCCCACCAATCCTGGGCGGCGAGGAAGGATTGCCGCCAGAGCGAGAAGGGGAACTGGTCCCAGCCCTGGTGGTGGAAGCGGTGGTCGAAGGGCTTGGGGGCGAAGGGCGCGGGGGCGTCTGCGCCCTGCATCGCGTGCATGGTGAGCTTCAGGGCGTTCTCGCGGGCGCGTTCGGCCAGCTCCATCTGGCGGCCCGGGGCCTGGGCGAGGGCGAGGGCCCAGTCGGTCCAGGCCTGGATCGGCGCATGGGGGGACACGCCGCCGGTCATGCGCGCGGCGGCGGCGCGCACCGAGCGGTCGAGGCCCTGGTGGCGGTGGCCGGGGCCGGTCGGCGCGGCGGGGCAGGGGGCGGCGCCGGGCGCGCGATGCGGCGCCGGGGCGGCCCTGGCGGCCCCGGTCCTGTCGGCTGTCTTCGCCTCGGCCTTCGCGCCGGTTTTCGCGCCGGTCTGCGCGGCGGCTTTCTCTGCGGCTTTCTCTGCGGCGGTCTTGGCGGGGGCGCGCTTGGGGCGCCGCGTCTCGGCGGATCTGGTCATGGCTCTCCCTCCCCAGGGAATCGGCGGGGCGATCTGGGCGTCGCGCTCCGAAGGGAAACCATGGGGCGGCCGCGGGACCGGCGCCTTGACCTGCGTCATGGCGCGGCGCGTTGCCCGGCGCCGGGGGCGTGTGTATGATGATGTGCTGTTGCAGGAGGAGCGGATGCCAGGGACCGGCGTGAAAAAGCGCACCAACGTGACCATCGACGCCGATGCGCTGTCCGAGGCGCGGGCGCTGGGGCTGAACGTCTCGGCGATCAGCGAGGCGGCGGTGAAGGCGGCGGTGCGCGCGGCCCGGGCGCGGGCCTGGTCGGCCGAGAACGCCGGGGCGCTGGCCGAACGCCGCGCCTGGATCGAGGCGCGGGGCACGCCGCTGGCGGACCTGCAGGTGTTCAAGCCGGGCGGATGAGCGGGCCGGGACGCCCCGGCGGGGCCCGGGCATGACGCAGTTCCACGTGCACCGCCTGCCGGGCGGGCGGCTCGCGCTCGACCTGCAATCGGATTTCATCGACACGGGGACCCGCGTGGTGGCGCCGCTGGTTGCGCTGGACGGGGGGCCGACGCCCCTGCCGCGGCTGGAGCCGGCGGTGGAGGTGGCGGGCGTCGCCTATGCAGTCCACGTGGCCGAGATGGCGGCGGTTCCGTCGGCGATGCTCGGCGCCGCGGTCGCGGACATGACGGGGCGCGATTACGAGATCCGGCGCGCGCTCGACATGGTGTTCTCAGGCTTCTGAGGCCTGGGCGCGGCGGGGCAGGGGGCTTTGCGCGCCGGCGGCGGGGCGCAGGCTGGCCATCAGGTGGTGGAACTTCTCGCCCTGCACGGCGACATGGCCCTTGATCGCGGCGGCGGCGTCCTCGGCGCGGCCCTCGGCGAGGGCGGCGACGATGGCCTCGTGCTCGGCCATCGACTGGCGCAGGCGGCCGCGGACCCGCAGCTGGATCCGGCGGAAGGGCTGCAGGCGCTTGTGCAGCCGCGCGCATTCCTGCTCCAGGAAGCCGTTGCCGGATTCGCGGTAGATGATGGCGTGGAACCGCTCGTTCTCGGCGTAATAGGCGTCGGGCTGGTTGTCCTCGACCGCTTCGAGGCAGCGCTGGTTGGCGTCGCGCAGTTCCTCGAGCGCGGCGTCGGAGATGCGCTGCGCGGCGAGCCGGGCGCAGATCGCCTCCATCTCGGCCATCACCGCGAACATCTCGAACAATTCCACCGGGCCGGGCTGGCGCACGAACACGCCGCGGCGGGGGATGTGCTCGGCCAGGCCCGAGGCGGCGAGGCGGTGCAGCGCCTCGCGCACCGGGGTGCGGGAGACGTTGAACCACTCGGCCAGGAGCGTCTCGTCCAGCCGGTCGCCATCGGCGACCGACCCGTCGAAGATCAGCCCTTCGATGGCCTCCGCGATGATGTCCGACCGTTTGCGTTCCATGGAATGCGTCTACCATAGGGGCGTTCGTGAATGCAACTGCACAGGTTTTGTATACAAGAACTGTTGACAGCGTGGACAGGGCGTGGATTGTAGGATGCAGCCCGACCCAGAGCGGGCGCATTGGGAGGAAATCATGAAACTGACCCTGACCGCCGCCCTGGCGGCGCTGGCGCTTGGCGGCGCCGCGCATGCGACCGAGCTTCGCCTGTCCCACCAGTGGTCGACCGCCGACGTGCGCCACAAGGTGGCGCAGATGGTGGCCGACGACGTGGCGGCTGCGAATGTCGACCTGGAGATCAAGATCTTCCCGTCGAAATCGCTGTTCAAACCGCGCGAGCAGTACAAGCCGCTGAGCCGCGGCCAGCTGGACATGACGGTCCTGCCGCTGTCCTACGCGGGCGGCCAGCAGCCAGCCTACAACCTGACCCTGATGCCGGGCCTGGTGAAGAACCACGACCACGCCGCGCGGCTGAACGACAGCCCCTTCATGGAAGAGATCGAGAAGATCATGGAGCGGGACGACGTGATGGTCCTGGTCCACGGCTATCTCGCGGGCGGGTTCGCGGGCAAGGACAAGTGCATCACCTCGCCGGACGACATGCCGGGCCTGCAGACCCGCGCGGCGGGCAAGGCGTTCGAGCAGATGCTGGCGGGCGCGGGCGCGTCGATCGCGTCGATGGCGAGCTCGGAGATCTACAACGCGATGCAGACGGGCGTTCTGGACGCGGCGAACACCTCGTCGTCCTCCTTCGTGTCCTATCGCATCTATGAGCAGGTGAAGTGCTACACCCCGGCGGGCGAATACGCGCTGTGGTTCATGTACCAGCCGCTGCTGATGAACAAGCGCGCCTTCGACGACCTGAACGAGGCGCAGCAGACCGCGCTGATGGACGCCTCGGCCAAGGCGCAGGCCTATTACCTCGAGGAAGCCAAGAAGCAGGACGCGGCCTCGGCCAAGGTCTTCGCCGACAATGGCGTCGAGATCGCGCAGATGACGAAGGAAGAGTTCGACGCCTGGCGCGAACTGGCCAAGGAGACGTCCTACAAGGCCTTCGTCGAAGAGGTGAAGGGCGGGCAGGCGCTGCTCGACCTCGCGCTGTCGGTCGAGTGATCTGACCTGACCCCGGGGCGGCCGTGCGCGGCCGCCCCGCTTTCTTTTTCCACGGACATGACCCGGAGTGCGCCATGGCTGGCCACAGCAACGCGTCGTCGGCGAAAACCGGCGGCAACCCATTCCTGCGCGCGGTCGCCGCGCTGTCGACGCTGGCGGGCTGGTGCTCGGCCGCGATGATCGTGGCGGCGGTGGGGATCACCTGCCAGATGATCTTCGTGCGCTCGGTGCTCAACGCCTCGACCGTGTGGCAGACCGAGGCAGTGGTGTATCTCGTGATCGCGGCGACGCTGGTGGGGCTGCCTTACGTGCAGCGGCTGCGGGGGCACGTGAACGTGGACCTGGTGCCGCTGGCGCTGCCGATGCCGCTGCGCCGGGCGCTGGCGACGGTGACGCTGGGCCTGTCCATCGCGATCACGGCGCTGATGCTGTTCTACGGGTTCGAGTACTGGCACTTCGCCTGGGACCGGGGCTGGACCTCGGACACCGTGTGGGCGGTGCCGCTGTGGATCCCGTACCTGTCGATTCCCGTGGGCTTCGCGCTGCTGCTGCTGCAGCTGGTGGCGGACATGGTGGCGATGCTGACGCGCGTTGACGCGCCGTTCGGTCTGGAGGACGCGTGATGGATCCGCTCACGCTTGGGGCGCTGGTCGCCTTCATGACGATTTTCGTGCTGTTTTCGGGGGTCTCGGTGGCGCTGGGGCTGCTGATCGTCTCGGCCGGGTTCCTGCTGGCCTTCGACGGGATGCGGAGCCTCGAGCTGATGCCCGAGATCCTGTTCGGCAAGCTGGACAGTTTCGCGCTGCTGGCGATCCCGATGTTCATCATCATGGGGGCGTCGATCAGCTCCACCCGGGCGGGCGCCGATTTGTACGAGGCGCTGGAGCGGTGGCTGACGCGCGTTCCGGGGGGGCTGGTGATTTCCAACCTCGGGGCCTGCGCGCTGTTCGCGGCGATGTCGGGGTCTTCCCCGGCCACCTGCGCGGCCATCGGCAAGATGGGCATCCCGGAGATGCGCAAGCGCGGTTACCCGGACGGGGTCGCCTCGGGCTCCATCGCCGCTGGCGGCACGCTGGGCATCCTGATCCCGCCCTCGGTGACGATGATCGTCTACGGGATCGCGACCGAGACCTCGATCGGGCGGCTGTTCCTGGCGGGGGTGATCCCGGGGCTGATGCTGGTGGGGCTGTTCATGGCGTGGTCGCTGTATTCGACCTGGGCGTCGGGGAACCTGGCGCTGCTGCGGCCGCGGGCGTACTCCTGGGCCGAGAAGATCGAGGTCCTGCCGCGGGTTCTGCCGTTCCTGTTCATCATCGCGGGGGTGCTTTACGCGATGTATGGCGGCATCGCGACGCCGTCGGAAACCGCCGCCGTGGGCGCGCTCCTGTGCGTGGTGATCGCGATGGTGATCTACCGGCTGTGGTCGCCCCGGTCGCTGTGGGTGATCCTGCGCGACAGCACCAAGGAGTCGGTGATGATCCTCTTCATCATCGCCGCCGCGGGCGTCTTTTCCTACATGCTCTCGTCGCTGTTCATCACCCAGAGCATCGCGGAGTGGATCGGCACGCTGGACGCCAACCCCTGGGTGCTGATGGCGGTGGTCAACGTGTTCCTGCTGGTGGCCGGGTTCTTCCTGCCGCCGGTGGCGGTGATCCTGATGGCGGCGCCGATCCTTCTGCCGATCATCACCGCGGCGGGGTTCGACCCGATCTGGTTCGCCGTCGTGCTGACGATCAACATGGAGATCGGGCTGATCTCGCCGCCCGTGGGGCTGAACCTCTATGTCATCAACGGCATCGCGCCGGACATTCCGCTCAAGACCATCCTGGCCGGGTCGCTGCCCTTCGTGGCCTGCATGGTGCTGGCGATCCTGCTGCTGTGCCTGTTCCCCGAGCTGGCGACCTGGCTGCCCGACATGGTGATGGGAGAGGCGCGATGAGCCTGTTCGCAGACCTGCTGACCACGGTGTTCGAGCGGCGCTGGCGCCCGGGCGCCGCCCCGGACGCCGATGACCGCTCGGCCGAGGAGCTGGCCGAGGCGGTCGTGGGCGCCAAGGCCGAGGGCCGGGGGCTGGCGGCGGCGCGCGGGATCCTCGAGCGCTATGCAGGGTGGGAGGATGCGCGCAAGCTGGCGTTCTTCCGCTACATGGCGGGGGAGATGACCCTGTCGCCCGAGGCTTTGCGCGAGGCGCTCGCGGCCTATGAGGCGGGGCAGTCGCGCGCCTCCTACGGCGCGGTGATGGCGGCGGCGGAGCCGCGGCGCCAGGAGCTGATCCGGCGGCTGAACCAGGCGCCCGGCGCCACGCGGGCGCTGGTGGAGATGCGCGCGGACCTCTTGCGGCTCGGTCGGGGCGAGGACGCGCTGATGGCGCTGGACCTCGATTTCCAGCACCTGTTCCGCAGCTGGTTCAACCGCGGCTTCCTGGTGCTGCGTCCCATCAATTGGGAAAGCCCGGCGCATATCCTCGAGAAGATCATCGCCTATGAGGCGGTGCACGACATCGGCGGCTGGGACGATTTGCGCCGGCGCCTGCAGCCGAGCGACCGGCGCTGCTTCGCCTTCTTCCACCCCGCGATGCCGGACGAGCCGCTGATCTTCGTCGAGGTGGCGCTGACCCGCGGCGTGCCGGGCTCCATCCAGGCGCTGCTGGCGGATGAGCGCGCGGCGATCCGGGCGGGCGAGGCGGATGCGGCGGCGTTCTACTCGATCTCCAACTGCCAGGCGGGGCTGGCGGGGATCTCGTTCGGCAATTCGCTGATCAAGCAGGTGGCCGCGGATCTCGCGATGGAGCTGCCGGGGCTGGAGACCTTCGTCACGCTCTCGCCCATCCCGGGCTTCGGGAAATGGCTGGCGGGGACGGGGCTGAGCCCCGAGGGCGACGACGCGGTGCGCGCGCTGGCCGCCCATTACATCGCCGAGGCCAAGCGCGACGGCGGCGCGCCGCTGGACCCGGTGGCGCGGTTCCACCTGGGCAACGGCGCGGCGGTCCATGCGGTCCATGCCGGGGCGGACACCTCGGACAAGGGCCTCGCGCAGTCGCGGGGCGCGATGGTGAATTACATTTACGACCTGCCCAAGGTGGCCGAGCGGCAGGACCGCTTCGCCGCGGCGCAGGAGGTGGCGGTTTCGGACGAGGTCAAGGCGCTGTGCGCCGACGCGAAACCGATGCTGGAGGAGGCCAAGGCATGACCAACCCGCTTTATGACGAGCTGTTCGGGGCCCATGCGGGCAAGGACACGCCCTTCCTGCTGCTGCCGGGCGGCGCGGTGGTGACGCACGCGGATTTCCTGGCCCGCGCGGGCCAGTTCGCGGGGGCGATCCGCGGCGCGGGCCTGGCGCCCGGCGACCGGCTGGCCGCGCAGGTGGAGAAATGCCCCGACGCGCTGGCGCTTTATGCCGCCTGCGCGCAGACGGGGGTGGTGTTCCTGCCGCTCAACACCGGCTACACGGCGTCCGAGCTGTCCTATTTCATCGGCGACAGCGGCGCGAAGCTGGCGGTGGTGGACCCGGCCAAGGCCGGGGCGCTGGCGCCGGTGGCCGAGGCGGCCGGGGCGGCGATGATGACGCTGGGCGCGTCCGGGGACGGCTCGCTGGTGGAGGCCGCGGATGCGCTGGCGCCGGATATGGATGTGGCGGAGCGCACGGGCGAGGACCTCGCCGCGTTCCTTTATACCTCGGGGACCACGGGGCGCTCCAAGGGCGCGATGCTGAGCCAGGACAACCTGCTGTCCAATGCCAGGACGCTGGCGGAGCTGTGGCGGTTCACCGCCGAGGACGTGCTGATCCACGCGCTGCCGATCTTCCACACCCACGGGCTGTTCGTCGCGACCAACGTGACGCTGGTCGCCGGCGGCGCGCTGGCCTTCGAGGCGAAATTCGATCTGGACCGGCTGATCGAGCTGCTCCCCAAGGCCACCGCGCTGATGGGGGTGCCGACCTTCTACACCCGCCTGCTGGATGATGAGCGGTTCACGAAGGAGCTGTGCGCGAACATGCGCCTCTTCATCTCCGGCTCGGCGCCGCTCTTGGCCGAGACGCATGTGCGGTTCGAGGAGCGCACCGGCCACCGCATCCTGGAACGCTACGGGATGACGGAGACGAACATGAACGTCTCGAACCCCTATGACGGCGAGCGGCGGGCCGGGACGGTCGGCCTGCCCCTGCCGGGGGTGGAGCTGCGGATCATGGGCGATGACGGGCCCTTGCCTGCCGGAGAGGTGGGGATGATCGAGGTGCGCGGGCCGAACGTGTTCAAGGGCTATTGGGGGATGCCGGAGAAGACGGCGGCCGAGCTGCGTGCCGACGGCTGGTTCATCACCGGGGACCTCGGCGTCGTCGATGCGGACGGCTATGTGTCCATCGTGGGCCGGAACAAGGACCTGGTGATCTCCGGGGGCTTCAACATCTACCCCAAGGAGATCGAGCTGGTTCTGGACGACCAGCCGGGGGTGCTGGAGAGCGCGGTGATCGGCGTGCCGCATCCCGATTTCGGAGAGACCCCGGTGGGGGTGGTGGTGGCCGAGCCGGGCGCCTCGCCGGACCTTGGCGCGCTGGATGCGGCCTGCCGCGAGGCGCTGGCGGCGTTCAAGCGGCCGCGCAAGCTGGTGGTCGTGGACGCGCTGCCGCGCAACACCATGGGCAAGGTGCAGAAGAACATCCTGCGGGATGAGTACGCGCGGCTGTTCACGGGCTGAGGCGCCCGGCGGTGCAGATGGGAAGGGGGGCGTCGCGGCCCCCCTTTCGCGTTGCGCTGTCGTGGGTTTGCGGCCTCAGTCGTCCCAGCCGACGAAGCGGGTGAACTCGGCCGGGTCGCGGCGGCGCGAGACGACGGAATTGGCGGGGAAGCTTTCGTCCGGGAAGCCCATGGCGACGCAGGTCAGGATCACCTGGTCCTCGGGGATCTGCGCCTCTTTCCTCACCACGCAGGACTGCATGATCCCCTGGCCGTTGATCACGCAGCCGAGGCCGCGGGTCCAGGCGGCCATCACCAGCCCGAAGGTCACCGCGCCCATGTCGAAATGGGCGATGGTGGCGCCGGGCTCCATCGACTTGTCATAGGTCATGACGATGGAGACGGGGGCGTCGAACTGCCGAAAGCCGCGCATCACCCAGTCCTGGCGGGCCTCCTTGTCGTGCCGCTCGATCCCCATTTCGGCGAAGAGCTGCTTGGCGATCTCCACCTGGCGGTCGCGGTGGACGCCCTCATAGGCGCCGTGGTCCTCGATCTCGCGGTTCACGGGTTCCCCGGCGAGCATCCGGGACTGGTTGCCCTGGCGCACGCGGTCGAGGACCTCGCCCGTCAGCACGTGCATGTGCCAGGGCTGGGTGTTCATCGAGGACGGGGCGCGGTTGGCCAGCGCGATCACCTCCTCGACCAGCTCCCGCGGGACGGGGCGCGGGGAGAAGCCGCGGATGGAGCGGCGGGCGGTGATGGCCTCGTCGAACGTCATCGGGTTGGGGGACATGGCGTCTTGCGCGGTCGGGGCGAAGGACGGCTGGGCGTCTGCGGTCATGGGGCCTCCCGTGGCGTGGTGGGGCGCTCTCCCGGCGCCGTGCTCGGCGGAAGGGTAGGGCAGGGGAGGCGGGGCGTCGATACCTTTTCGGAACGGTGTTCCGCGAGGTCATCCCGCGCCCGGGCGTCAGCGCCAGTGCGGGTTGGTCCAGGCCCGGCGCCCGTCGCGATCCACCACCGTCGCCCGCAGCCAGGGCGAGGCGGCGACGCGCGAGATGTCGAGGGTCGCGCTGGTCATCGCCTGCCCGTGCAGCACCGTGGCGCGGGAGCCGCGCGCCTGCACCATCACCGCCTCGACCGGGGAGCAGCGGATGGAGAGGGTGTCGCCCTCGATATGCACCCCGTGGATTTGCGGGCCCTGCGAGGCATAGAAACGCCCGGCCTTGAGGGCGGCGAGAAGGGCCTCGGGCGCGTTCTCCTCGGCCTTCACCATGACCCAGCCGCCGAACTGGTCCGGCTCGGTGAAATGGGCGTCATCGGTGGCGATGAGCGAGAGGGGGCGGCCCTCGGACAGCAGCAGGTCGGCGATGGAGAACCCGTCCGCCCGGTCGCAGCCCACGTGGCAGCCATGGTTGTAGATCTCGACCGCGTGGGCGGCCTCGATGGAGCGGGCGTCGCTGAGGGTGAGGCCGGACCATTGCGGGTGGGCCACGGCGACGAAGGCGCCCGCGGCGCGGGCGCGGGCGGCGATCTGCGGCCCCGTCTCCTGCTCCGGGACCGGCTGGAAGCCGGGGGAATTGGAGGGGGCGAAATCGGCGGGCAGGCCGACGGCGAGGATGTGCCACAGCTCGCCGTTCTCCATCGCGCCGGAGTGGAGTTCCGCGCCGAGGAGGGTGGTGAAGCCCTTGGTGCGATAAGGGATGGTGTCCGTGACGGGATAGCCGTAGCGGCCGATGAAATGATCGGTCAGCGCGATGAAATCATACCCGGCCTCGGCATAGCGGCGGCAGACCTCCTCCGGCGGCAGGGCGCCGTCCGAGATGTTGGAATGCGTGTGCAGGTTGCCGCGGAAGAAGCGGCCGGGGGCGGTGAAGGCGTCGCGCATGGGGCTCTCCGGTGGCGGGCGGGGCAGGGGCGATTCCAAGCCGTAGCAGGGCTGCGTGACGGGGGGATGACGGATTTTCCGTCCGGCGGGGCGTGATTTACGCTGCTGCGGCGCCATATGGGGTGCCCTTCGCCGCGCCGAGCATGTATGACGCCCCATTCCCGCGCCCCCTGAGTCGTTCGGCCGCCCGTTGGTGTCCGCTGCCGCCCCCATCGGAGTCCCCGCCATGATCCCCGCCCTTGCTGATGCGCTCGCCGAGCGCGGATACGACACGCTGACCCCGGTGCAGGAGGCGGTGACGGACGCGGCGCTGTCGGGCGCGGACCTGCTGGTCTCGGCCCAGACCGGGTCGGGCAAGACGGTGGGCTTCGGGCTGGCCATCGCGCCGACGCTGCTGGGGGATGCGGACCGGTTCGACCGCGCCGGCGCCCCCGCCGCGCTGGTCGTCGCCCCGACGCGCGAGCTGGCCTTCCAGGTGATGCAGGAGCTGAAATGGCTCTACGCCCGCACCGGGGCCGTGGTCGCCTCCTGCGTCGGCGGCATGGATGTGCGCCAGGAGCGCCGGTCGCTGGAGCGCGGCGCGCATATCGTCGTCGGCACCCCGGGGCGCCTGTGCGACCACATCCGCCGCGGCGCGCTGGACCTGTCGGACGTGAAGGCGGTGGTGCTGGACGAGGCGGACGAGATGCTCGACCTCGGGTTCCGCGAGGACCTGGAGTTCATTCTTGGCGAGGCGCCGGAGGAGCGGCGCACGCTGCTGTTCTCGGCCACCGTGTCGCCGACCATCGCCCGGCTGGCCGAGGAGTTCCAGAAGGACGCGCAGCGGATCAACACCATCGACAAGGCCGCGCAACATGCCGACATCGCCTACAAGGCGCTGCGCGTCGCGGTGGGGGACGAGGACCACGCGATCTTCAACCTGCTGCGCTTCCACGATGAGGACGCGGCCATCGTCTTCGCCAACACGCGCGCGGGGGTGAACCACCTCGCCGCCCGGCTGACCAATCGCGGGATGGCCTGCGTGTCGCTCTCGGGCGAGCTGAGCCAGCAGGAGCGCACGCACGCGCTGCAGGCGATGCGCGACGGGCGGGCGCGGGTCTGCGTCGCGACGGATGTCGCGGCGCGCGGCATCGACCTGCCGAACCTCTCCCTCGTGATCCATGCGGACCTGCCGCAGAACACCGAGAGCCTGCTGCACCGCTCCGGCCGCACGGGGCGGGCGGGGCGCAAGGGCGTCTCGGCGCTGATCGTGACGCCCAGGACCTTCCGCAAGGCCGAGCGGCTGCTGGGCTGGGCCAAGATCAGCGCCGACTGGACCGTGCCGCCGGGCGCCGAGGACATCGTGCGCCACGACGAGGAGAAGATGCTGACCGCCCCCTCCTGGTCCGAGCCGCCGACCGAGGAAGAGGCGGAGTTCGCGAAGCGGCTGCTGGAGAAGCACTCGCCCGAGGCCGCCGCGGTGGCGCTGCTGCGCCTGCACCGGGAGCGGAACGCGGCCCCCGAGGACCTGCAGGACCCGGATGCGCGCCCTCCGAAGAAGGAGCGGCAGGCGTTCGGGCCGAGCCGCTGGTACGCGCTGTCGGTGGGCCGGAACGAGCGGGCGGAGCCGCGCTGGCTGCTGCCGCTGGTGCTGCGGGCGACGGATCTCGACAAGGCGGCGATCGGCGCGATCCGGGTGCGGGACGAGGAGACGTTCCTCGAGATCGCCGAGGGCGCGGCGGCGAAGTTCGAAGGCGCGCTCGGCGCGGACGGCGAGCTGGCGGACGGCATCCTGGCGCGCCCGTCCGAGGCGCCGCAGGGCGGCGGGCCGCGCGGTCCCGGCGGGCCGGGCGGCGGCGGGCGCGGTCCGGGCGGTCCGCGGGGCGGCAAGCCCCATCGCGGGCGGCGCGACGATGCCGGCCCGCGGGGCGGCGGGCGTGGTCCGGGCGGCGGCGGCAAGCCGCGGGGCAAGCCCAACTGGGACGGCCCGCGCGGCAAGGGGCGCTGAGCTGAAATGACGGACGCCGGGGGCTGGCCCCCCGGCGTTTTTCGTTTGCGGGCCTCAGCCCCAGTCGGCGGGTCAGGCGAAATCGGCGGGATCGCCCTCGAGCCGCCAGGTGGACGGGTCGCCCGCGGGCCGGTTCGGCGGCCAGGGCGAGGGCGGGGTTCCGGGCGCGCGGCCCTTGTCCCCCGCGATCACCGAGGCATGGATGCGGGCGCCGTCGGGGATCGGGCGGGCGGCGCCGCGGGTCATCGCCCAGGCCGGGCCGCCGATGGGGAAGGGCAGGTATTCCAGCGGCTTCCATTTCGGCCCCAGCGAATCGTGGACCGCGGCGGTGTGGCTTGCGGGCTGGCGCGGGTCCTCCGGCGTGCCGGCGCCGTGGACCAGCTTTTCGACCACGTGGTCGTCATAGGAGAGGCCGAGGGCGCGGGTCTCCTCGATCATCCACGCAAGGGCGGTCTTGGCGAGCCCGGCCTCGGTCTCGGGGTAGCCGCCGCCGACATCGCAATGGACGCCGGGGAACCAGACCTCCTTCGCGTCCTGGGTTCCGTCCGGGCCCTCCCCGCCCTCGGGCCAGAGGAGCGCGGTGAACATGCGGCGGCGCTCGTCCATCGCGACCGCGTGGCGGACATGGCGCACCGAGGGGTTGGCCGAGGTGGAGGCGTGGTGGCGGCGCTGCGGCAGCAGGCCCTCGGACGGCTCGATGACGGAAGACACCGTGTCGAACAGGCCGAGCAGGTGGATCGTCGGGTGCGGCGCGCGCAGCACGTTGTTGTAGAGCCCGGCGGCGGCGCGGGCCTGGTCGAAGGCGGCCTGCTGGGATTTCGACAGCCGGGCGCCGGGGATCCCGGGCTTGATCCGCTTGTAGGCGCGGTAGGCGTAGTCGACGAGGTTGAGGTTGCGCGGCTCGATCAGCCCGATCTCGTGGATGAAGCCGGCGAGCATCCGGGCGGTATAGGCCCCGCGGGAGAAGCCGAAGATGCAGATGCGGTCGGGCTCGGCGTCTTTCGGGCGGGCGGCGCAGGTTTCGACGAGGAAGCGGTAGGCCTCCTTCACGTTGGCGTCCGCGCCGTGGCCGAAGGCGAGGCCGACCGCCTCTCCGACCTTCTGGCGGATGCGGGACCAGCCGTCGGGGTCGAACATGGCGCCGACGCCGGGGTCGTAATAGACGACCTGGTCTTCCGATTTCGAAAGGCAGCCATAGAGGCGCAGGATGTTGGTGCGCTTCCTTGTGATCGAATTCGAGGTGCCGTCGAGCAGTATCGCGATGGTTCGGGCCATGGGGTCCGCCTTTTTCTGCGCCTGTTCTGGGGGTCAAGGGTACAGGCCCCGCGGCAGGGGCCCCGTGCGGCGGGGCGTCGCGCGGGGGGCGGGGGACGGGCCGGGGCGCGCGGCGGGCGGCGGCGCGGGGCGGCGGGCCGGGGGCGGCGCCGCCCGCCCGCCCCCCTCAGCCCAGCAGCAGCAGGAGCGGCGGGACGATCAGGCTGGTGAGGATCGCGTTCAGCGCCATCCCCGCCCCGGCATAGACCCCCGCGGTGCGGTTGACCTGGAAGGCCCGCGCGGTGCCGATCCCGTGCGCCGCCACCCCCACCGCGAAGCCGCGGGCGCGGAAATCGGAGATGCCGAGCGCGTTCATCAGCGGCGTCACCGTCACCGCGCCGATGATGCCGGTCAGGATCACCAGCGCCGCGGTCAGCGTCGGCAGCCCCCCGAGGCTTTCCGAGATCCCCAGCGCCACCGGCGCGGTGGTGGATTTCGGCGCCACCGAGGCGATGATCGCGTCCGAAAGCCCGAACCACTGCGCCATCAGGATCGCCGAGCCCGCCCCCGCGGCCGAGCCCGCGACCAGCGCCGCCGCCATCGGCAGGGCGGTCGCCCGCACGGCGGCGAGGTTGGCGAAGAGCGGCGCGGCCAGCGCCACGGTGGCGGGGCCGAGCAGGAAGTGGATGAACTGCGCGCCCTCGAAATAGGTGGCGTAATCGGTGCCCGTGACCGCCAGCAGGGGCGCCAGGATCAGCACCGCGATCAGCACCGGGTTGGCCCAGGGCGCCCGCCCCGCCGCGGCGGCGATGCGGTCGGCCAGCAGGTAGGCGGCGAGGGTGAGGGTCAGCCACAGCAGCGGGCCGGCGGAGAGGTAGCTCCAGATCTCGGCGACGTCGGTCATGCGCGCGTCCCCCCGGTTCCGGCGCCGGTCCCGCTCCCGTCCGCGTCCCCGCCCTTGCCGGACAGGCGCAGCGCCAGCAGGAACGCCCCGACCCCGGCGAGCAGCCCGGCGAGGGTGCTGACCACGAGGATCGCCGCCAGCGCCGCGCCGTCCTGCGACAGGACCGCGAGGTTGCCGACCACGCCGACCCCGGCGGGCACGAACAGCAGCGAGAGGTTGGCGGTGATGGCGTCGGTGACGGCGCGGATCCGCTCCTGCACCCGGGGGCGCAGGAGGAGGAGGACGAGCAGCAGCGCCATCCCGAGCACCGGGCCGGGGACGGGCAGGGCGAGGGCGCGGGCGATGACCTCGCCCGCCAGCTGGCAGGCGAAGAGGAGGAGGATCGGGACGAGGAGGGGCATGGGCGGCGGCTCCGGCGCGGGTGGAGGGGGCTGCGCCCAGCATGGGCCATGCGGCGCGCGGGGGCGAGCCGCGTGGGATGGATTTTTGGATGGTGGAAAGCGGGCGCGGCCCGGGGCGCGCGCGAGGTGGAGGGGGGCGCGGCGTGGGGCGTGCAAGGAGAAGACGGGCGCGGCGTTCGGCGGGGTGCGGCGGCGCGGCGCGCGCGGAGGTTCGGTGGAGGGCGCGCGGCGGAGGCGGCGGCGAGAGAGCGGAGAGAGCGGCGCCCGGCGGAGTCCGCGCCGGTGGACTGGCCGCGGCGCGGGCGTGGGCGGGCGGCGCCTTGGGGCGTCACGCGACGGGCTGCGCCCGCGGTCGGCCGCCCGGGCGTCCCGGCCCGGGACCCGGCGCGGGGTGTGGCGCGGGGCATGGCGCCGGGCCGCGCGCGGGATTACGCCCGGCCGGGGAACGCGCCGCGCCGCCGGGCGGATCATCGCCGGGCCGGTCGGTCCAAGGGCGGGCGCGCGGCGGCTGCGGCGGGTCCCGGCGCCTCGCCCCCTTTCAGAGCACCTCGTAGACGTCCACCTGCACCGCGGTTTTCCCCGGGCTGACGACCGAGACGAACAGCCGTTCGCGCAGCCAGGCATGGGGGCCGTCGGGGGCGTCGAAGACCGGGGCGGCGCGCAGGTAGACGGCGCCCGGCGCCACCGCCTCGCCCCGGCGCAGGGCGGCGAGGGTCTCGGCCGAGGACACCCGGATCCCGCGGTTGCGCACGAAGATCAGCGCGCCGTCCGCCGCCTCGATGGAATAGGCGGCCTCGATCCGCGAATTGCCGTCCGGGCCGATCAGCGGCCAGTCGGACCCGCCGGGCAGCACCCGCCCCGAGAGGCGCGGGCCGTGGACCCGGCCGCCGGTGATGGCGATGTGCAGCCGCTCGCCATGCGGGGCGGGCCCGGCGGAGCGGGGGGCGGCGATCTCGGCGTCGATGGTGAAGGCCCAGGCGAGGCCGGGGGTGGGGGCGCCGTTCGGCGCGCCCGTCGCCGCGGCGTTCATCCCTCGAGGCCCGAGAGCCAGTCGGACATGGCGCGCAGGGACGTGCGGGCGCGGTCGCTGAACGGCATGGCGCGCAGGTAGCCATGGATCAGCCCCGGCCCGGCGGAGAATTCCAGCGGCACGCAAGCCGCCTGCAGCGCCTCGGCATAGGCGACGCCGCTGTCGCGCAGCGGGTCGTTTTCGGCCACGGCGACATAGGACGGGGGCAGGCCCGCGTGGCTCTCGGCCAGCAGGGGGGCGACGCGGGGGTCGGAGGTGAGGAGCTCCTCCTTGCCGCCGGTATACATGCGGCCGACCGCGGGTCCGGGTTTGACGAGGGGGCCGTCGGGGTTTTCCAGGTAAGACGGCCGGGTCATGTCGAAATCGCAGGCCGGGTAGACGAGGAGCTGGGCGATCAGCGGGACCTCGCCGCGCAGGGCGATGGCGGCGGCGGCGGCGAGGTTGCCGCCCGCGCTGTCGCCGCCCACGGAGAGGCGGGCGCCGTCGACGTCCCAGCCCGCGGGGTCGGCATGGATGGCGCGCAGCACGGCGCAGACCTGCTCGAACGCCGCGGGGAAGGGGTCTTCGGGGGCGAGGGCGTAATCGACCGAGACGACGACGCGGCCGCCCCAGGCGGCGAGGCGGGCGGTGATGTCCCAATGGGTCTCGGGGGAGCCCTGCATCCAGCCGCCGCCATGCAGGTAGACATGGACGGGGAGGGGGGCGGCATCGTCTTTGGCGAGGCCCTCGGGGCGGAAGATGCGCACGCGGACCGGCCCGGCGGGGCTGTCCACGTGGCGCTCTTCTTCGGTGGAGACGCCCGCGGGGGTCTCCATCCGCATCTCTTTCGCGATCACCTCGAAGAAGGCGCGGCGGCCTGCGGGGCCTTCCTGGCCCTCGGGGAGGCGGGCCCAGGCGGCGTCCCAGGCGGCGAGGAAGGGCTCGATTTCAGGATGGATCACGGCGTTTTCCTTGCGATGGCGGCGACGGTTTCGACGGCCTGCGCGCGCAGCGCGGCCTGGCCGTCCTCGGTGAACAGGCGGTCCCCGAACAGGGCCGAGAAGGTCGGGCGGTTCGAGACGTTGAAGAAGCTGAGCGCCGAGATGGTCCAGTGCAGCGCCTCGGGGTCGAGGCCGGGGCGGAACACGCCCGCCGATTCGCCGCGGGCGAGGATGCCGCGCAGCCGTTCGATGGCCTCGGCGTTCAGGTCCCCGATCAGCTCGGAGCGCGACAGGTGCTCGGCGTGGTGGACGTTCTCGATCATCACGAGGCGGATGAAATCGGGATTGCGGCGGTGGTGGTCGAAGGTGAATTCGACGAGGCGCGCGAGGGCGGCCTCGGGGTCCAGCCCCTCGAGCCGCAGCTCCGCCTCGCCGGCGCGGACGCGGGCGTAGGCGGTTTCCAGCACCCGGGCCCAGAGCCGGTCCTTGTCGCCGAAATAGTAGTAGATCATGCGCTTGGAGGTGCGGGTGCGGGCGGCGATCTCCTCGATCCGCGCGCCCGAGAGGCCGCGCTCGGCGAACAGCTCGGTCGCCGCGCGCAGGATGTCCGCCTGCACCGCCTCGGGGTCCTGTTTCCACGACCCGCGCGCGCCCTTGCCCGCCTGTTGTTCCGGCATCCGTGCTCCTCCCCGCGTGTCGCGGGAAGCTAGCAGGAGGCAAATGGTCGGGCCAGTACAAAACGCTTGACGGAATGAAACCGATCGTACATTCCATATGTACCGGGACGGACAAAAAGGGGTGGAGGCCCCCGCCGTGCCCGGGGAGACGCGCGTTCAGGGAGGACCGCCGCATGTCGACCGACCAGCAGGGCCCGGGCGCGCCCGAAAGCGCCGAGCCGCGCGCGCTGCGCGTCGGCCTGATCGGCGCCGGCATCCAGGGGTCGCGCACGCCCGCCATGCACCGGGCCGAGGGCGCCGCGCAGGGCATCGCGCTGCGCTACGATCTTCTCGACACCGACCTGATGGACCCGCCGGGTCCGGCCATCGGCGCCCTCCTGGACCGGGCCGAGGCCGAGGGCTATGCGGGGCTGAACATCACCTTCCCCTACAAGAAGGCGGTGATGGCGGAGCTTGACGCGCTGTCCGAGGGCGCGCGGCGGGTCGGGGCGGTGAACACCGTCGTGTTCCGCGATGGCAGGCGCTTCGGGCACAACACCGACCGCTGGGGCTTCGCCGAGGGGCTGGCCCGCGGGCTGCCGGGGGCCGGGATGGGCTGCGTGCTGCTGCTCGGGGCCGGGGGCGCGGGGGGCGCGGTGGCCCATGCGCTGGTGGGCGCGGGGGCGGAGCGGCTGCTGATCGCCGACATGTCCGCGGAGGCCGCGGCGGCGCTGGCCGCATCGATCAACGCCCATGACCCGGGCCGCGCCGAGGTCGCCCCGGACCTGGCGGCGGCCGCCGCGCAGGCGGACGGCATCGTCAACGCGACGCCGATGGGCATGGCCAAGCTGCCGGGCGCGGCCATCGACCTGTCGCTCCTGGACCCCCGCCACTGGGTGGCGGACATCGTTTACTTCCCGCTCGAGACCGCGCTGCTGGCGGCGGCGCGCGCCCGCGGCTGCCGCACCCTGTCGGGCGCGGGCATGGCCGTGTTCCAGGCCGTGCGCGCCTTCGAGCTGTTCACCGGAAAGACGCCCGACGCGGCGCGCATGCGCGCGACGTTCGAATCCATGGGCGCCTGAGACCACCGCCGACACGCCGCCGGACCCGTCCGGCTTCGACGCGCAAAATGGGAGGAACCGACATGCGCTTCACCCTCACCTCCGGCCTCGCGGCCCTGGTCCTGTCCGCCTCGGCCGCCATGGCCGCGGACAAGGTCGAGCTGATCTACTCGGACACCGTGCAGGAGGGCGACATCCGCACCACCACGCTGCGGGCCGAATTCGGCGAATGCCTCGGGGACGAGTTCGACTTCAAGTCCTATCACGGCGCCACCCTGTTCAAGCAGGGCACCGAGCTGACCGCCATGCAGCGCGGCAACCTCGACATGGGGAACCTGGCGATCTTCGACTTCTACAACCAGGTGCCGTCGACCAAGATCCTGGGCGCGCCCTTCCTGTTCCGCGACTACGCCCACATGCGCGCGGCGTGGCAGAGCGGGGTTCTCGACGGGCTGCTGGCCGAGATCGAGGAGAAGGCCAACGTCAAGGTGCTGGCCAACCCCTATATCGGCGCGCGGCACCTTGGCTACAAAGGCGACGAGAAGATCATGACGCCCGCCGAGCTCGACGGCGTGAAGCTGCGCATGCCCCCGGGCGAGGGCTGGCAGCTGGTCGGCCGCGCGATGGGCGCCACCACCGTGCCGGTGCCGTTCACCGAGGTCTACACCGCGCTGCAGACCGGCGCGATCGACGGCCAGGACAACGGCTTCCCCGCCACCCGCGCGATGAAGTTCGACGAGGTCCTGACCCATATCGGCAAGACCGCGCACCTGGTGTCGAACAACCAGTTCACCATCTCGCTGGACAAGTGGAAGTCCATGACCCCGGCCCAGCAGGAGAAGGTGCAGGCCTGCGCCACCAATTTCGAGGCGGCGCTGGACAAGATCACGGTCGAGCAGGAAGCGGCGCTCGAGGCCGACATGGCGGCCAACGGCATGGTCATCTACACGCCCGACCTGGACGCCTTCCTGGACAACGTCAAGAAGGTCTATGCCGACGAGAAGCAGGACGCCGACTGGCCCGCGGGCCTGATCGACGAGATCGCCGCCGTCGGCAAGTGATCTCGCGCGGCCGAGGCGCCGGGGGGCGGCGCCCCCCGGGCCGAAGCGCGACGGGAGGGGGCGCGCGCGTCCCCTCCGCCTCCGCCGAGGCGCCCCGCCGCGGGGGCCGGGCGGCCCCTTTCCCCACAGAGACTCCCCACAGAGAGCTTAACCCATGAGCACCTTGCGCGACTGGGCCGACCGGATCTCGGGTTGGGCCAACCACCTGTCGGCGGCGCTGCTGCTGTCGATGTTCGTGGTCTTCATCCTGCAGATCCTGTTCCGCTACGTCTTCGGCCTGCCGGTGCTGTGGACGGTGGAATGGGTGACCATCGCCTGGCTGTGGGGGATCCTGTTCAGCTTCAGCTTCGTCATCAGGTCGGGCGACATGATCCGGCTGGACATCCTGTACAACGCGGCGCCGCGCGGCGCGCGGCGGGCGATGGACGTCGCCGCCGGGCTGACGGTGGCGGGGATCTTCGCCTGGACGCTGCCCCATGCCTGGGACTACGTGACCTTCATGAAGATCGAGCGCACGGCGGCGTTCCGCTGGCCGTTCGACCTTGTCTTCGCGATCTACATTCCCTTCCACGCCGCGGTCGTCGTGCGGATGCTCATGCTCGCCTGGGGCGGGCTGGTGGGCGACCGGCGCCCGGAGGACGTGGAGTCCCATCCCGAGAGCTACGACCATGACTGATCCCTTCACGCTCTCCATGATCCTGATCGCCGTGCTGGCGCTGTTCGGGGTCAGCGTCGGGCTGGCGATGTTCTCGGGCTCGCTGCTCTACCTTATAATGAAGGACGCGGTGCTGCCGCGGGGCTTCGATCCGTCGATCGGGCCCGAGCAGATGCTGCAGGGGCTGTTCAACGGCTACACGCTGCTGGCGATCCCGCTGTTCATCCTGGCCGCGGACATCATGAATATCGGCTCGCTCGCCGACCGGCTGCTGCGCTTCTGCCAGGCGCTGGTGGGGCGGTTCCGCGGCGGGCTGGGGCATGTGAACGTGGTCAGCTCGGTGATCTTCTCCGGCATGTCCGGCTCGGCGGTGGCCGACGCGGTGGGCATGGGCAAGATCGTGATCGGTCTGATGACGCGGGACGGCAAGTACAGCCCGGCCTATGCGGCGGCGATCACGGCGGCGACGGCGACGGTGGGGCCGATCATCCCGCCCTCGATCCCGATGGTGCTGTATGCGCTCGTCTCCGACCAGTCGGTCGGGTACCTGTTCGCGGCGGGCATGGCGCCGGGGCTGCTGATGGCCTTCATGATGGGGCTGGTGAATTACCTCGTCGCCCGCCGCCGGGGCTTTCCGGTGGATGACGCGGTGCCGGCGTCGGAGCTGCCGCGGGTGACGAAGGAGGCGTTCCCGGCGCTGATGCTGCCGGTGATCCTGCTGGGCGGGATCTATGGCGGGGTGATGACCCCGACCGAGGCGGCGGCGGTGGCGGCGGCCTATGCGCTGATGATCTCGGTGATCCTCTACCGCTCGGTCAGCTTCAAGGCGTTCTGGGAGACGCTGCGCGCGGGCTCCCGCTCCGCCGGGTCCATCGGCGTGCTGATCGGCGGGTCGATCACCTTCAACTACGTCATCACCCGCGAGGACGTGCCGGACCAGCTGGCGATGCTTCTGGCGAGCCTGGACCTGAGCCCGATGGGGTTCCTGCTGGCGGTGAACCTGCTGCTGCTGCTGCTGGGCTGCGTGATCGAGGGCGGGGCGATCATCCTGATCGTGATCCCGATCCTGATCCCCTCGGTGCAGGCGATGGGCATCGACCTGGTGCATTTCGGCGTGGTGGCGGTGGTGAACGCGATGATCGGGCTGATCACGCCGCCTTACGGGCTCTTGCTGTTCATCGTCTCGAACGTGACGAAGGAACCGGTGGGCAAGATCATCAAGGAGGTCTGGCCCTTCATCATCGCGCTGTTCGCGGCGCTGGCGGTGATCACCTTCGTGCCGGACTTCGTGCTCTGGTTCCCGCGGCTGATCGGCTACCAGGGCTGAGGGGCCGGGAATCCGGGCGATAGACGGGCCCGGAGACGGGGAAGGGGCGCCTTGCGGGGCGCCCTTTTCGCGTCGTTCTTCGCGTCGCCCTCTCGCGTTGCGGGCGGGCGGGCTTGCGCGGGGGGCGCGCTCAGGGCGCGGGGTCGGCGGCGATGGCGAGGGTTTCGGCCGAGACCGGCGCGGCGAAGATGGCGGCGACGGAATCGATGCAGCAGGCGACATGCAGCGCGATGCGCCGGTCGTCGAGCGCGTCGGGATCGGCCTCGATCCGGTCCTCGAGATTGGCGGCGGCGTCGATGGCGACGGCGTTGGCGTGGATGTAGCGGTGGACCAGCACCTGGGTCGGCACCTCGGGCATCTTCGCGCGCAACATGCGGAAACAGGCGCGCAGGCCGGAATCGTAGCCCTTGGACAGGATCGCGTTCAGCACCTCGTGGCGCTGGTGGACCTGCTTGATGAAGCGGCGCGAATAGGTGGGGCGGCCGCGCGCGAGGCCCTGGAACTGCGGCAGGGCCAGCGCGCGGGCGACGCCGCGGATGGTCTGCGGCAGGTCGGGGGCCTCGGCCTCCAGCGCCTTGAGCATGTCGTGGCGCATCGCGTTGCGCCCCTCGGTGCGCAGGGCGACGATGGTTTCCAGCAGCCCGTCGCGGGATCCGAAATGGTAGTGGACGGCGGAGACGTTCTTCTGCCCCGCCTCGGCCACGACCTGGCGGATGGAGACGGCGTCGACGCCGTGCAGGGCGTAGAGCCGCTCGGCCGTCTCGATCAGTTTCTCGCGCGCCTCGGCCATCGGAACGTCATCCCCCTGGATGGAAGCCTGCCAGAAGGGGGCGGCGGGCGCCAGTTCTCCGTCCACGCCGTGAACGGGGCTGCGGGGGGCGTCGCCGCCCCCCGCGCAGGCGTCACATCTTGCCGCCATAGACGGGGAAGACGCTGTGCTCTCCGTAGTCCTTGATGGTTTCGATTTCCTTGAGCGCCTGCATGTCGGCGGCGGAGATCTCGAAATCCACCTCGGCGTTCGCGGCGATATGCGCCGGGGTCGCCGATTTCGGCAGCGGCAGGAGGCCGAGCTGCAGCAGGTAGCGGATGCAGAGCTGCGGGATGGAGACGCCGTATGTCGCCGCCATCTCGCCGACCTTCTCGTTCTTCAGCACCTCGCCATGGCCGATGGGGGAGTAGGCCTCGACCAGCACGCCGTTCGACTGGCAGAAGTCGATCAGCGCGGCGGGGGTGTTGGAGACGTGGGCGAGGACCTGGTTGACCATCGGCTTGACCGAGGCGTTGTCGAACAGGTTCTGCAGGTCTTCCTGCTGGAAGTTCGAGACGCCGATGGCGCGCAGCTTGCCGGCCGCGTGCGCCTCCTCCAGCGCGCGCCAGGCCTCGAGATTGCCGTCGAAGAAGCGGTCCTCGTCGCCGAAATTCCGCCAGGGCTGGGGCGAGTGGATGATCATCATGTCGATCACGTCGAGCCCGAGGGTCTTCAGCGAGCCGTCGATCGCGGCGACGGCCTCGGCGTAGGACTTGATCCCGGCGTCGAGCTTGGTGGTCACGAAGAGCGCGTCGCGCGCCACGCCCGCCTCGCGCACGCCGCGGCCGGTCCCGGCCTCGTTGGCATAGGCCTGGGCGGTGTCGACATGGCGGTAGCCCGCGTCGACCGCGGCCTTCACCGCGGCGGGGGTGGCGTCATCCTCGATCATCCAGACGCCGAGGCCGAGCTTCGGGATCTCGACGCCGTTGGACAGGGTGTAGGTTTCGGAGCGGATCATGGTCTCGCCTTTCCTTGCCGGTGGGCGGCGCGCGCGGGGGGGCGCCGGGTCGTTGCACCGGAAGGTAGGCCCTGGCGGGCGCGGGCATTAGGGGGGCGCGCGTCACGCCGTTGATGAGCGGCGCGCATCAATGGGCGCGATTCAACGGCCGCGGGGCGGACTCGCCGGGCAGGGGGGCGGGGTCAGCCGTCGCGGGCCGCGGCGGTTTCGATGACGCTCCAGGCCGCTTCGTCGAGCTGCGGGAAGCAGACCTGGCAGGTCCCGCCCTGGCGCAGCCCGTCGATGCGGGCATGGCCGTCGGCGTCGAGGGTCCCGGTCACCTCCTGCCCGTCGGGGAGGCGGACGCGGAACTCCTCGCCCGCGACGGGCTGGTCGTCCTCGTCCACCAGCTCGATCTCGATCCAGCGGCGGGGCCGGGCGTCGGCGCCCTGGCCGAGGGGGCAGGGCTGCACCGGGTCGCCGACCGGCTGCGATCCGAACCCCCCGCTCATCGCGGATCCGCCCCGGCGGCGCGCCGGGCGCGGGCCTGCTGCCAGGCGGCGAAGCGCGACAGGCGGTCGGCGGGGTCCGCGCCATGCTGCGACAGCAGGCGGGCGGCGGGGTCGGGCAGGGGCGGGGCGAGGGCGTCGGGGCGGGCGGCGGTGCGCAGCTCGATCAGCCGCACCACCTCGGCCTCGCTGCGCAGCCCGAAGCGGCGGGCTTCGTCCATCCCCTGGTCGATGATCGCGTCGAGCGGCGCCGCGGCCGGGTCGCCCCCCGCCGCCGCGGCCCGGGCGGCGAGATGGGCGTGCAGGCGGCGCCGGAAGTCGTCGCGCCGGTCCGCCCCCAGCCGGTCAAGTTGTTCTTGCGAAATCCTGAGCATGTCGCGCCAAGCGCCCGTTTTGCTGGTGGGATGTTCTGACGAATCGCCGTATGGTAGACCGAAAGGCAGAGACGTGGGGACGTTTCTTCTGGGGAATCTTCTGGGGAAAAACACGCATGGCCATCCGGTATACATGCGGCGATGGGGAGTGCCTGCCCGCCATCGCCGAACTTCACGGGCATTTTCCGAAGACCGTCTGGGCGCATCCCGACAATGCCGGCCTGCGCGCGGCGCGGCGCTATGGCGAGGTGCTGCGCCCCGGCGACGTGGTGGTCATTCCCGACATCGCGCCGGCCGAGCGCGCGGCCGGGACCGGCCTGCGCCACCGCTTCCGCCTGCGCGGGATCCCGGAGCTGTTCCGGCTGCGCCTGCTCGACGCGCTGGGGCGGCCGCGGGCGGGGTTGGATTTCGCGCTGCTGGTCGGGGGCGTGCGGCACGAGGGGGTCACCGACGCGCATGGGCGGCTGGAGGTTCCCGTCCCGCCCGACGTGCAGCGCGGCGAACTGGAGGTGACCGAGCGCGGCGCGGTGGAGCGTTATGCGCTGACCTTCTCTCGGCTGCGGCCGCAGGACGGGACCGACGGGCTGCTGCAGCGGATGGTCAATCTCGGCCTCCTCGCCCCGGGCGAGCGGGACCCGCAGGCCTGCGCCGCGGCGCTGCGCGCCTTCCAGCAGAAGCGGGGGCTGGAGCCGACCGGGCGGCCCGACGCGGCGACGCTGGAGACGATGGAGCAGGTCTATCGGGGCGAGGCCTGACGGGCCGGGCGGGCCGGAAGGGCCGGGCCGGGGCGGTATGCGGACAGGGGCGCGAACAGGGGGGCGGCGATGATCTGCGCGCGGTGCGAGGAGGACGAGACGGAGTGCGACTGCCCCGGCGGGCCGCACCCGGCCGGGCGCAACGCCCGCGTGATGCGCAGGCGGGCCGTCGCCGGGCGGGCGCTGCGCGCTGCGGCCGCGCCCTATGGCGCCCCCCCCGCGCGCCGCGGCGGCGGGATGAAGCGGGCGCGCAGCGCCTCGCCCCCCCCGCGCGAGGCGCTGGAGGAGATGTCCGGGGCGGAGGAGAGCGACGGCGAGGGGGACGCGATGGACGGTCTCGACGCCGCGCCGTCCTGGTCCGGGACGGAGTCGGAGACCGGGGAGGAGAAGGAGGAGGCGCGCCGCGTCAATATCGGCGACCCGATGAACACCTTCGCCGCCCCCGGCCTGCGGATGCGCACCGGGTTCTGGAACGTGCAGAACTTCACCGGGGACCTGGTGAAGCAGGGGATGCAGGTGCGGCGCGAGCCGCTGGACTCGGACCGCAACGCGGTGCGGCTGGAGTTCCTCGCCGACGTGATCCTGGGCCTCGAGGTCGACAGCTTCGTGATCCTGGAGATGGGCTCGGACGCGCAGGCCTTCCTCGACGCGCTGGCCGACCGGCTGAACGCCGCCTGCGCCGGCGACGGGCGGCCCGAATGGACCAATGACATCAGCGTCGACAGCGGCGCGCTGGTCGAGCCGCCGACCGGGGCGTTCGACGTGGACCTCTCGGCCTGGGGGGACGTGGAGCGGCGGGTCTGGGCGCTGCAGGCGCTGCTGCCGTATTACCGGATGCTGCCGGAGCATTACGTGTTCGACCCGCCCTCGGGGCAGCGGCGGCTGGACGCGCAGATCTGGCTGGCGAAGGAGCATCGGCGGCTGCACGCCGCGCTGGTCCTGCTGGACAAGGCGCAGGACAAGCCCGCCGACCCGGGGGAGTTCGACCTGCGCATCCTGGCCGCGCTGCACGCGGACGGGCTGCTGCCGCCGGGGCTGGACCCCGCGGACCCGATGGCGACGCCGCCGTCGCCGGACCATCCGCATTTCACCCTGTGGATGCTGATGGCGATCGGGCGCGACGATTTCATGGAGCTGGTCGCGGGGCTCGGCGAGTTTCACGCGGGGCTGCTGAGCCTGCACGCGGTGATCTGCCAGGCCGGGGTGCGGATGGCGCCGCGTCCCGATCACCCGGACGGGCCGCCGCCCGAGGACGGGCCGCTGCACGCGCTGCGCATCCTCGGGGTCTATGTCGGCCGCTACGAGAAATACGGCGCCGTGCGCCGCGGCCGGCCGCTGCAATGCCTGCTGCACGACATGGTGGAGACCGAGGCGCGGACCGTGGGGCGGCGGCTGAACGGCCGCCCGGCCTGGGACGTGAAGCTGCCGATGAGCGCGGAGGCGGTCCGGGCCTTCCTGATCCACGCGATGTGGACCCCCGCCGCCTCGGGGGGCGGGCCGGACCCGGACCGCGGCCGCTCGCCCGAGGACCTGCGGGTGGAGACGCTGGCCCTTCAGGCCGAGGCGGGCGCGGGGGCGGACGGGCCGGTCTTCATCGCCGGGGACGCCAACGTGCCGCGCCGCAAGCTGGCCGATCTCGACGCGCGGATGGGCGCCCATGGCTTTCGCCGCAGCGGCGCGGTGGAGAACACCACCCTGCGCCAGGAGAAGACCATCCGCACCGCCGCCCCGGGCGATGACGGGGCGTTCCTGAACGAGCCCTATGACTGCGTCTACGTGAACCGCGCGCGGGAGGGGGAGTACACCTGCCACGTCCATTTCCCCTGCTGGGAGGAGCGGGTGATGCGCGCCGCCTTCATCGCCCGGATGGTGGAGCACGAGGTGGTGCGCGACTGGTATGTCGAGCTGCTGCGCGAGGCGCTGCTGCCGATCTGGCACATGGCCTGCCGCAGCCGCACCGCCTTCCCGAAGGCGCGGGCGGCCGAGCGGGCCAGGGCGGCGGCGCTGGTGGAGAAGCCGCCCGGCAGCCTCGAGGACTGGCGCGGGCTGATCGCGGCGCTGGAGGCGCTGGCCGGGGAGCTCGGGGACCGGCTGCCCGCGGAGGTCCGGGCGGAGATCGCGCGCTTCACGGACCTGGGGATCGAGACCCGGCGGCTGTTCCTTCTGTTCCACCGCAGGTTCATCAGCGATCACCGCCTGGTGCTGATCGACGTGGCGAAGCGGGGCTGGGAGGCGCCGTGGACCGGCGACCGGGCCGGGGATGTCGGCGCGCTGAAGGGCAAGGTTTCCGCCGACCCCTTCGCGGCGCCGGCGGAGGAGGACGGGCGGGCGGACGCGGTCACCCCCGCGGGGAACGGGCGGCGGCGCTGCCTGGCGCAGGGCCGGAACACCTGCGGGATGCGGGCGGTGTTCAACCTGCTGGACGATGACCCGGCCGGGCCGGACGCGCATGACCGGCTCTGGGCGCTGGCGGCGGCGACGCTGGCCCCGGGCGGCGGCTTTGACGTCGGCATGGCGGTGAACATGGCCGATGACGAGGTGGCGCGGGTGATCGAGCGTGCCGGGCACGACGCGACCATCCCGGTGGTGGCGCAGTTCCTGCAGCTCGACGCGATGCTGGAGGGGGTGATCGGGGCCGACCCGGGGGTCGCGGGGCTGCGCCTGTTCCGGGACGCCTGGCGGGCCTGGGACGGGGGCGGGCGCGTCGGGCCGCCCCCGGCGGGCGAGCTGCGCCTGGTGATGCACACCAGCGCCGACTGGCCGGCCTTCCGCCGGCGCGGGGTGGGGCACTGGTTCGCGGTGCGGATCCGCGTGGGCGCGGCGGGGGGGCTTGAATACGTCTACATGGATTCGCTGGACCGCGCGGTGGACCGCCGGGCGCTGATCGAGGCGTTCATCGACAGGTTCATCGCCTGACCCGGGACGGCGCGCGAGTCGCGACGGGGGGCGAGTCGCGTCTCTTGGGGCGGGCGAGCGGGGGAAGCGCGGGGCGAATCCGGCGATCCGACTCGCGCGGGGCGGTTTTTTTCGCCTGCGGCGGGGTGGGCGCCGTAACGGAAGGCGCCGCGCCGGGGGCCTGTCGGGGGCGCCCGCGGCCCCGACAGACCCCCGGCGCGCCGCGGATCGGCGACGGCGGCGATCCCGGGGCGGGGGCGCGAAACCTGCGCTCAGCGGCCCCGAAAGCGCCCGAAAGCGCCCCTGGACGCGCCCGGAGCGGCTTAAGCCGCGCCTGCCGCGCCGGGGCGGCGGCGGGGCCCGATCCGGGCCGCTCCGAAAATTTCCCCGCCCCGCTCATTTTCCTGTTGCAGCCCCTGATCGCGGCCCATATACACCGCCCTCACCGGAGCCGAGGCGGTCGCCACGGGGTCGGGACGGAGACGGAAAGCA
>NZ_JBOCEF010000044.1:0-42982 GCF_050586345.1 Rhodovulum sp. DZ06 | reverse complement strand
GGGGGGGGGGGGGGGGGGGGGTCGGGGGGGGGGGGGGGGGGGGGGGGGGGGGGGGGGGGGGGGGGGTGGGGGGGGTGGGGGGGGGGGGGGGGGAGGGGGGCCCCCCCCCCCCCCTCCCCCACACCCCCTCCTCCCGCACACTGGGGGTGTGCGCGGATCCGGCGTTGTGCGTTGTGGGCATCGGCGCGCGGCCGGCGGACCTCGCGGTCCTTCGGCCCGCATCGGCCCGCCCGCCCCGCGCTGTCGCGCGTTTTCCCCCGCCGGGCGCGCGCGGCTGGCGGAGCGCCGCCCCACGCAAGCGGCGCCCGGCTCAGAACGCCTTGCGCAGGGAGGCCGCCGTCAGGCGCGGAGTGACGAGGGGCTCTCGCGGCGGGGCCCAGGTCGCGCCCTCCTCCGCCGCCATCCGCGCGATCTCGCCCGAGGCGAGCAGCGCGCCGACCCGCGCGTCCACGAAGGCCCCGAGGGCGGTGTTTTCTTCAAGATGCGCGACGCCGATATTGAACCCGATGGCATGGCGCCAGGAGCCGAGCCGCAGCTTCGTCACCCGGTTCTGCATCCGGTGATGGTCCCAGGCGTCCACGTCCACCAGCGCGGCGTCGAACTCGCCCGTCTCCAGCCGCCACAGGAACCGCCCGCCCGGGGGCGCCATCACGCTGGCGCGCTTCTCCGGCCCCGGCAGGTGCAGGCCGAGGAGGGCGCCGCCGAGCGTGCCCTGCTGCACCCCCACCACCAGCCCCGAGAGGTCGTCGAACCCCTGCGGGTCCCGCCCCTCGGCCGAGGGCGCCATCACGAAGCCCATCTCCGCCCGCCGGTAGGGGCGGCTCAGCGCCACGGCGCGCAGGGGCACGAAGGTCCCGATCCGCCAGCTGTCGGGCCGGTCCACCCAGCGCGGCGGCGCGGCGGAGGGCGCGGGGGGCGGGCCGAAATCCCCTTCATAGAGCGGCTCGCCCATCACCAGGTCGCACAGGCCCATGGAGAGCATGGCGTAGACCTCGTGCGCGGGGTCGCTCTCCTCCTCCTGCTCGCTCTCGTACCAGACGCCCTCGGGCGCGAGGCCCGCCGCATCGGCCAGCGCCGCCAGCAGGCGCCATTCCAGCCCCGCGCCGCCCCCGGCCCGGCGGCCCGAAAGGGCGCCCCCATCAAGCGGAAGGCAGGCCGAGAGCCTGCCTTCCTTCACCGTCTCCAGGGGTCCCGCCGGGGCGGGGGCGGCCGAGGATTGCTCCCCGACCGCCTCCGCGCTTTCCGGCGGGGCCGCCGCCTGTTCGCCGCCATTGGCGTCGCCGCCCGGCTGCTCCTTGCCGCCGCGGGTGGAGACATAGAGCCAGAGCTGCTCGAGCTCCTCGGGCAGCAGGATGTCGCCCCAGGCGGGCATGTCGCCCTTGCCCTGCATCACCGAGGCCAGGAACCGCTCCTTGTCGTCCTGCGGGAACTTGCGCAGGTCGTAGGAGGAGTTGCCCGGGTTGACCATCCCGATCCCGTGGCAGTGGGAGCAGAACTGCTTGTAGACCTTGCCGGCCTTCTCGATCTCGTCCGCCGCGGCGGCGGGGGCGGAGAGAAGGGCGGGCGCCGCAAGCAGCGCCAGCCCCATCAGCATCCTGCGGATCATCGCGCCCCTCATCACTCGTCCATCAGCGCGAAGGTCCAGACGGAGCCGCCCGCGGGCACGTCCGCCAGCCGCTCGTCGCCCGAGAAGAGGGCGTAGACCGCGCCGACGCCGCTGGCGACGGTGACGTACTGCTTGCCGTCCATCTCCCAGGTCACCGGCTGGCCGACGATGCCGGATCCGGTCTGGAACGACCACAGGTGCTCGCCCGTCTCGGCGGCGTAGGCGTCGAACTCCCCGGTCATGCGGCCGGTGAAGACCACGCCGCCATCGGTGGACAGAACCCCGCCCATGCGCGGGATCGGCGTGCCGTCCTGCCACTTCACCTCGCCCGTCATCACGTCGACGGCGCGCAGATAGCCGCGGTCGCCCTCGGGCCAGGCCCAGCTGAACTCGGCGCCGAAATAGAACACGCCCTTGCGGTACATCGGCTCGACCGCCTTGTAGTTCATGCCGATGTTGAGGGTGTTGATGAAGGCGGTGCCGCCCGGGGTGACGGCCATGGGCGACCAGTTCTTGCCGCCGAAGGCCGAGGGCCAGTAGGTCACCTGCTTGCCATTGCGCGCATCATCCGCCAGCTGGTTCTCGTTCGGCTTGCCGGTCGAGAGGTCGATGCCCTCGGCCCAGTCCACCCGGTCGACGAACTTGTTGGCGGCGATCAGCTTCCCGCTCTCGCGGTCGATGACATAGAGGAAGCCGTTGCGGTTGGCCTGCACGATGGCCTTGCGGGCCGCGCCGTCCACGGTGACGTCGGTCAGCACCAGCTCGTTGGTGCCGTCATAGTCGAACGGGTCGTTCGGGGTGAACTGGTAGTGCCACTTGATGGCGCCGGTCTTGGGGTCCATGGCGACCATGGAGCCGGTATAGAGGTTGTCGCCCGGCCGCAGGCCCGCGTTCCAGGAGGCCGCGTTGCCGACGCCCCAGTAGACGGTGTTCAGATCCGGGTCGTAGGTGCCGGTCAGCCAGGCGGGGCCGCCGCCGTTCTTCCAGGCGTCGCTGTCCGAGGGCCAGGTCTCGGAGCCCGGCTCGCCCGGCGCGGGGACGGTGTAGGTGCGCCACAGCCGCTCGCCCGACTGGGCGTCATACCCTTCGATATAGCCGCGGATGCCGTATTCGCCGCCCGAGATGCCGACGATCACCACGCCGTCCACGATCAGCGGCGCGACGGTGAAGGAATAGCCGTCGCGGAACTCGGTCGATTTCGTGCGCCAGACCTCGGCGCCCGTCTTCGCGTCCAGCGCGATGACATGGGCGTCGAGCGTGGTGCGGTAGAGCTTGCCGTCGAACAGCGCGCCGCCGCGGTTGACGATGCCGCAGCAGGCGACGCGCGGGGTCTCGGCCGGGTAGTCGACGCTGGTCTTCCACACCTGCTTGCCGGTCGCCGCGTCGATGGCGACGGTTGAGGCGTGGGTGGTGACATACATCACCCCGTCCATCAGCAGCGGCGAGCTTTCCTGCCCGCGGGTGTCGGCGAGGGAATAGTTCCACACCGGCACGAGGCGTTTCGCGTTGGCGGTGGTGATCTGGTCGAGCGCGCTGTGGCGGGTCTGCGCCTGGCTGCCGGAATAGGTGAGGATGTCGCCGGGGGTGGTCGCGTCGGCCGCAAGGTCGGCGGCGGATTGCGCGGTCGCCGCCCCGGCCGACAGGCCGAGGGCGACCGCCAGCGCGGCGCGGGCCGCGAGACGGATGGGCTGCATGGTATCCTCCCAGACATTTTGTTTTTGTAGGAACCATAGTGCGCCCGTTGCATTATTTCGCCATCATACAAAAGTCGAACACCTGTATTCTGTGGTTCTTGCTGCGGAGGCGGAAAGACGAAAGGCGGCAAGGACTTGCGCCTTGCCGCCCGGTCCGCCCGCCCGGGGGGGATGTCTGACGATTTCGAAGGACGATCCGCCCCGCGGGGCGCCCTCAGCCCGGCGCGGCGCGCCAGTCGGCGAAGGCGATTCCACGCGCCGCGCAGTCGCGGATCATCGGCGCGGGGGCCCAGGCCAGGGGGTCTTCCTGCGCCAGCGCCTCCAGCCCCGCCAGCACCGCGGCGGGCCCGAGGCTGTCGGCGTAACGCATCAGCCCGCCCTTGCGGCGCGGGAAGCCGTAGCCATGCACCGTCACCAGGTCGATATCCGAGGCCGAGGCGGCGACGCCCTCGGACAGGATCGCGGCGGCCTCGTTGATCATGGCGAGGAGCAGGCGGCGGCGGATCTCCTCCGGGGTGTAGTCCACGCGGGTCACGCCCTCGAAATGCGCTTCCTCGCGCACGAGATCCTCGACCAGCGGGTCGATCACCCGCTGCCCGCCGGGATAGCGGTACCAGCCGACGCCGACCTTCCGCCCGAGCCGCCCCTCGGCCACCATCCGGTCGCTGATCGGGATGTAGCGCCGGGCCGGGTCGCGGGTGGCGTCCTGGCGGCGGCGGTTGGCATGGGCGATGTCGAGGCCCGCGAGGTCCTGCTGGGCGTAGGGGCCGAGGGTGTAGCCGAAATCCTCCATCGCCTCGTCCAGCTCCCACGGGTTGGTCCCGTCCATGAGCAGCGTATCCGCCGCCTCGCGCTGGCGGGCGAGGATGCGGTTGCCGATGAACCCGTCGCAGACGCCGGCCACCACCGGGATCTTGCGCAGAAGCCGCGCCAGCGCGAAGCCGGTGGCGAGGGCGCGGTCCGAGGTCTGCGCCCCGCGCACGATCTCCAGCAGCTTCATGATGTGGGCGGGCGAGAAGAAGTGGAGGCCCACGACCCGGGCGGGATCGCGCGTGCCCGCGGCGATCTCGTCGATGTCGAGATAGGAGGTGTTGGTGGCCAGCACCGCCTCGGCGGGCAGGGCGGCGTCGAGCGCGGCGAAGACGGCGCGCTTGACCGCCATGCTCTCATAGGCCGCCTCGATGGCGAGGGTCGCCCCGGAGGCCTCGGCATAGTCGGTCGTCGTGGTCAGCGCCTCGGCCCGCGCCTGCGCCCCCGCCGCGTCGATCTTGCCGCGCGCAAGGGCCTGGTCCGAGAGGCGGGCGATCATCTCGCCCGCCCGCACGGCCCCGTCCGCATCCGCCTCGATAAGGGTCACCCGGGTCCCGGCCATCAGCAGCGCCCAGGCGATGCCCGAGCCCATGGTCCCGCCGCCGATCACCGCGACATGCGCCAGGGGCGCGGGTTCGGCGCGGAGCGCGGCGGGTTGGACGGCCCCGCGCTCCGCGTCTTCAAGATGCGCCATCGCCGCCCCCTCCTCCGCGCTGGGCGGAGGAGGGGGCGCGGGTTTCTCCGAGCCCGGCGGCGGCGCGGCGTACATCAGGCGCCCGCGGCCTGGGCGGCGGAGAGGGCCGCGGCGGCCTCGGCCTCGGCCGCCAGCCCGTCGGCGAAGGGCGCGGTGCGGGCCAGCGACAGCAGGTCGATGGCCTTGAGCGCGGCGGCGTTCCCGGCGGCCTTGGCGCGCGCGGCGTCGAACGCGGCCTCGTCCACGTCGCCGGTGTTCAGCTCCCACACCGGGACGGCCATGCCGAGCCATTCGCCATTGGTCATCTCGGCGAAGGAGAGGGCTTCCGCGTCGATCTCGTCCACCAGGCCCATCGCCTTGGCGTCCGCTGCGCCCACGGCCTCGCCGCCCGCGATCATGGCCAGCGCGCGCTCGAGACCGACGAGCCGCGGCAGCCGCTGGGTGGCGCCGCCGCAGGGCAGGGCGCCCGCGGCGGCCTCGGGGAAGGCGATGGTCGCGCCGGGGGCGGCCACGCGGTACTGGCAGGCTAGGACCAGGTCGGCGCCCGCGCCGGTCGCATCCCCTTCGAGGACGGCGATCCACGGAACCACGCTGGTCTCGATCCGCGACAGTGCCTCCTGCAGCGACGGCCCGCCTTCGGGCGCGGCGGGGGCGGCGGCGAGGGCGCCGGAGACGATCACCCGCTCCAGCCCCTCGGCCTCGGCCCATTCGGCGGCGGAGAGGAGGCCCTGCCGGATCTCGGCGTCGAAACGGTTGGACGGGGCGGCCTCGATGACGACGTAGCCATAGATGCCTTCGCTGCGGCGGGTGACGGTCATGGTGTTCCTCCCGGAAAGGTCATGCGGTTCTGTTTGCGTAAGGTCTGGCTGGGTGCGCGATATAGTGCACCTGGCTGGCGGGTTTCGGCGCGGGGGCCTTCGGGGCGGGATCAGCCGCGGCCCAGGAAGCCGCGCTCGTGGATCAGGGCGACGAGCGCGTCGCGGGCCTGGTCGCGGGACATGCCCGATGTCTCGAACCGCGCGTCGGCGCGTTCATAGAGCGCCTCGCGCGAGCGCAGGATGGATTTGAGCTGCTCCATCGCCTCGGGGCGGCCCGCCATCGGGCGGGTGTCGCCCTGCTCCAGCACCCGCTCCATGTGCTCTTCGGGGCGGGCCTTGAGCCAGATGGTGTGGAAATGGGTCAGCAGGGTCTTGTAGGTGTCGGGCTCGGCCACGATGCCGCCTGCAACGGCGAGGATCATCGCGTCATGGGTGGCGATCACCCGCTCCAGCGCCTGGGCTTCGAGCTTGCGATAGCCTTCCTGGCCGTAGAGGGCGAGCACCTCGTTCACCGGCATCCCGGAATGGGCCTCGATCTCGCGGTTCAACTCCACGAAGGGGATGCCGAGCGACTCGCCGGTCAGGGCGCCGAGGGTCGACTTGCCCGCCCCGCGCAGCCCGATCAGGCAGATGCGGGAGGATTTGAGGCTCTCGGGCGGATGCGGCGCGAGGATGTCGAGCACCCGGGCCCGGTCGGCGGCGGAGGCGGTGCGGAACAGGTCGGCGGCGCGCAGCACCTCGGAGGTCCAGGGGTCCTCCTCGCCCACCAGCCACTCGATCCGGTGGTCGAGGGCGATGGCGACGCGCATCAGCAGGCCGATGGAGATGTTGCCCTCGCCGGCCTCGAGCTGCGCGAGATAGCGCGGCGAGACGCCGGAGATTTCCGAGACCACGCGCCGCGGCAGGCCCTTGAGCTCGCGCGCCTTGCGCACCCGCTCTCCGACCGTGCGGATCAGGGTGTCGACCGCCGCGTCGGCGTCGTCTTCCGACGCGCGCACGGCCTCTCCCTTGAAGTTGGTGATCTCGCTCATGCGCTCCGCGGGGCCGGATCAGGGGCCGGCTTGAGTGTGCAATATCCTGCACAGAATGCTAGCAGGGCCGGGGCGCGGGTCAATGCGGTTCGACGGCGTCCCGGGGCGGTATCGTGGTGGACGGCGCTCAGTCCCCGGCGGGGCGCAGATGCGCCTCGACCAGCGCCCGGATCTCCTCCGGCGGGGGGGCCTTCACGAACTTCACCGCGTCGGTGAAGACCGAGGTGAAATCCCCCGCGAAGCAGAGCGTCCCGTCCTGGCGCCCCTCGACCCGGAAGGTGATCGAGGTGGTTCCGAGGCGGCTCGGCCAGACCGAACAGACCAGCCGGTGCCGCGGCGTGACCGGGGAGAAGAACTCCATGCCGAGCTTCACGAAGGGCGTGCCGATCTTGCGGTCGAGCTCCATCTGGTACCAGCCGCCGCCCAGCTTCTCCTCCCACCAGCCGTTGATGGCCTCGAGGGCGAACCAGGGCAGGCGGCCGGTATAGGCGATGCGGGCCGGGTCGCAATCGCCCCAGCCCACGCGGATTTCATGTTCGTAGACGCTCAATCCCGGCCCGCCTCGATGATCTTCTGCGCCAGCAGGGCGGGGTTGGAGAACTGCACCTCGTGCCCGCCGGGCATGGAGACGTAGCGGAAGAGGCCGAGCTTTTCCGACAGGCGCGGGTGCCAGGGCATGGAGCCGGGCTGGGCCATGTCGTCGAGGCAGTGGATGTAGGACTTGCCGCACTCGAAGGCCGCCGGGGGGCGGGTGAGGCTGATCTTGTCGAACATCGTCCCCGAGGGATGGGGCTGGAGCTTGGCGTAGATCGCCTCGGCGGTCTCGAGGTCCATGTCGTTCATGAACGCCTCGCGCACCACCGGCCAGGGGAAGGCGATGCCGCCGTCCTCGCTGGCCGCGCGCAGGCCGCCGAACATCTCGGCCATGAAGGGGGGGACCATGTCGATCAGGCTCTCGCCGTCGTTCGGCACGAAGGCCGACCAGTAGACGAGGCGGCGGACCGTGCCCGCTTGCAGGCGGTCGAAGGCGCCGGTGATGACCATGCCGCCCCAGGAATGGCCGACCAGCACGATGTCGCTCAGCGCGTTGTCGCTGATGAAGCCGGTCAGGGACGCGATGGCGTCGTCGAGGCCCACGCCCTTGGAATCGCCCGGCCGGTTGCCCGCCATGGTCGGGGTGTGGACGTGGTGGCCCGCGGCGCGCAGGGGGGCCGCGACTTCGGCCCAGGTGTCGCCGTCATGGCAGGCGCCGTGGACGAGCACGAAAGTGGTCATTCTGTTCCCTCCCAGGAAGCGTCGCCCGTCCCCCGTCGGTTGCGGTGCAGGGGATCGGGCGGGGCGCCGGGGCGCCTCAGTAGGTCTCGACGTGGTAGCGGCCCTCGGCGCGCAGCGTCTCGCGCGTCGCGTCCCAGGGCAGGCCCACGGATTCGGCGATGTTGAGAAGGGCTTTCTCGACCCCCTCCTCCATGCCTTTCAGCCCGCAGACATAGATGTGCAGCTTCGGGTCCTGCAGCATCTCGGCGATGGCGTCTTCCTCGGCCATCATCCGGTCCTGCACGTATTCCTTGGGCTGCCCCTCGACGCGGCTGAACACGAGGTGCTTTTTCATCACCTTTTCGGGCACCTTGTTCAGCGGGCCGAAATAGGGGAGCGCGTCGGGGGTGCGGGCGCCGAAGAACAGCATCATGTCCCCCGAGGCGCCCGAGGCGACGCGCTGGCGGCGCATGGTGAAGGCGCGGAACGGGGCCGAGCCGGTGCCGGTGCAGACCATCAGCAGGCGCGTGGACGGGTCGTCCGGCATCAGGAAGGTGCCGCCGAAGGGCCCGGTCACCTTCACCTCGGCGCCTTTCTCGAGGTCGCACACGTAGTTGGAGCACAGCCCCTGGTCTTCGCGCTTCACCGTCAGCGAGACGTTGTTGTAGTTCGGCCGCTCCCCGTCGCGGGGGGAGGAGACCGAGTAGAGCCGCGGCAGGTGCGGCTTGCCGTTCTCATCGGTCCCCGGCGGGATGATGCCGATGGACTGGCCCTCGAGCACGGGGAAGGGCTGGCCGCCGAAATCGAGGATGATGTGGCGCACGTCCGACCCGGAATCCTCCTTGGTCAGCCGGTAGTTGCCCTGCACCTTCGCCACGGCGGGCTTGCCGAGATTGTAGAGGTTCACCGAGGGTTTCGAGGCCGAGGCGGGCGCGACCGACTTGCCGCCGACGCCGGAATGCGCCTCCTCCAGCAGCTTCGCCATCGCCTCGTCCAGCGCCTCGACGCCGCCGCTCTCGCCGCCGCCGGCCAGTTCCTGCTGTTCGGGCAGCTCGTCCCATTCGAACTGCTCGTCGAGCGAGTAGGGGGTTTCCACCACCCGCCATTCGTCGATCGAGCCGGTGGGGCAGACGGGGATGCAGTCCATGCAGAAATTGCACTTCTCCGCGTCCACCACGACGTTGTCGTCATTGTGGGTGATCGCCTCGATCGGGCAGGTCATCTCGCAGGTGTAGCAGCGGATGCAGATCTCGGGGTCGATGAGGTGCTGTTTGATCGGGGCGTTCATGTCGTCTCTCTCGGGGGCGCTGCGCCGCGTGGGCGGGGCGGCGCGCGGCTCCTGTCGGGCCGGAGGCGCGGACGGCGCCCGGCGCGGACGGGGCGCGGGCGCCGCGGCGCGCTCGGCGTGTTCGGTGGGACGGGGCGGGCCGAAGGGGCCTGCGCCGGGGGGCGCGGCTCAGCCCTTGCCGGGGCGGTTCAGCACGGCGTCGGGCAGGGACAGCATCTGCATCAGCGCGGCGCAGAAGCCCTGGCAGTCCTTGCAGCCGAGGCAGGGGGTGTCGAGCGCGGCGAGCATCCGCCCGGCGGCCTCTGAGCGGGGCGCGTGGCCCACGTGGCGGTCGATCTGCATGTCGTCGTCCTCCCGCTTGGTGCTGCCGCGCAGCGCGGCGCCGGGGCGTGCGCGCGTCTCCCGCCGCGCGTCTCCCGGGGTCGGCGCCGCGGCCGGGGGATCGCCCCCGCCCGCGGCGGTCATGCATCCGGCCCTCAGGCCATGTGCAGCTTCACATACTCGAAGTCGCCCGGCTTGTTGTCGATCCCGACCTTCGGCGGGGCGATCCAGGAGGCGTATTTCCCGGGCTCGAACTGCGGCTTCATCAGGGACGCGATGTAATCGCCGTCGGCATGGGTCGGCAGCCACTTGGGCAGGCCCGCGTCATACTCGGCGCCCGAGACCAGCTTGCCGTCGGGGTCGAAGTTGTGGCCCGCGAAGACGCCGATCTGGCGGTTGAAGCTCTCGTGCGGCAGCTTCAGCTCGAACTCGATCCCCGCCTTCTGGATGATCTTGTTCCAGCGCCCGACGCCGCCCGCGGCATCGCGGGTGTAGTCGTCGCGCAGGCGCATGTTGATCGCCGTCAGCGCGGGCACGTCGCGGGTCACGACCTGGCCGTCCTCCACGGTGCAGACCGAGTAGGTGTCGTTCTGCAGCTTGTGGTCGTCCTTGATGCGGTGCTCCATGTACCGGCCCTTGATGCCGGAGTTGAAGGCGTTGGCCGCGTTGGTCGACACTTCCTGGCCGAAGAGATCGAGCGACAGCGTGTAGTGCAGGTTCAGCTTCTTCTGGATCGTCGGCAGGTCGATCACGTCGTAGGAGCGGATCTTGTCCACGTCATACGGGTCGGTGATCCCGTGCTCGTTCATCACCTGGCAGGTCTTTTCGATCGTGCGCCCGACGCCGGTCTCGCCCACGAACATGTGGTGCGCTTCCTCGGTCAGCATGAAGCGGCAGGTGCGCGAGAGCGGATCGAAGCCCGACTGGGCCAGCGATTCCAGCTGCATCTTGCCGTCGCGATCGGTGAAGTAGGTGAACATGAAGAACGAGAGCCAGTCCGGCGTCTCCTCGTTGAAGGCGCCCAGCATGCGCGGGGCTTCTTCCGAGCCGGAGGAGCGGCGGAGAAGATCATCGGCCTCTTCGCGGCCGTCCTTCCCGAAATACTTGTGCAGCAGGTAGACCATGGCCCAGAGGTGCCGGCCCTCTTCCACGTTCACCTGGAACAGGTTGCGCATGTCATAGAGCGACGGCGCGGTCAGCCCGAGGAAACGCTGCTGTTCGACCGAGGCCGGCTCGGTGTCGCCCTGGATGACGATCAGGCGCTTGAGCATGTTGCGGTACTCGCCCGGCACCTCCTGCCAGGCGGGCTGGCCGGCATGCTCGCCGCAGGGGATGGTGCGCCCCTCGGCCTGCGGGGCCAGCAGCACGCCCCAGCGGTATTCGGGCATCTTCACGTAGTCGAACTTGGCCCAGCCCTTGGGGTCCACGGACACCGCGGTGCGCAGGTAGACCAGCGACTGCTGGAAGTTGTCGGGGATCAGGTCCGACCACCAGTTGATGTAGCCGGGGTGCCATTTCTCGAGCGCCTTGAGGACGCGCTTGTCCGAGCTGAGCCCCACGTTGTTGGGGATCTGGGTGTCGTAGCTGACGTTGATCAGGTCCAGCATCAAGTCTCTCCCGTATCGTGTTCCGCCGCGCGGGGATGCGCGCGGCGGGTTTTGGTTTGGGGACGCGTCAGACGCGTTCCATGTTGTAGTCGCCGCGCACGCCGGTGCCGTAGCGCTGCAGGGCGCCGTCGGCGCCGACCGCGTTGGGCCGCTGGAAGATCCAGTTCTGCCAGGCGGTGAGGCGGCCGAAGATCCGGGTCTCCATCGTCTCGGGGCCCGCGAAGCGCAGGTTGGCTTCCATGCCGGTCATCGCGTCGGGGGAGAAGGAGGCGCGCTCTTCCATGAAGATGCGGATCTCGTCCTCCCAGTCGATGTCGTCGAACATCTCGGTGATCAGCCCGGCCTCGTCGGCGGCCTCGGCCTCCATCGCCTCGCCCTTGCGGGCCTCGAGCGCCTCGACGGCCTCGGGCTCGCCCAGGAAGCGGGTCTGAAGGCGCGTGAGGTCATTGCCCATCGGGTAGCGGCCGAAATTGCCCTCGGACAGCGTGATGGTGGCGAGGGGGCGGTTGTCGCCCTCGAACTCGTCTTCCATCATGTAGCCGCGGTCGACGGCCCAGAGGAGCTCGGCCAGGACCCCGGCGAAGCAGGAGCCGTGCTCGACCAGCGCGACCATGGAGCGGGAGGTCATGTCGACCCGCTTCAGGATGCGCTTCCAGTACTGCAGGATCTCGTTGGCCAGCCAGTCGCCATCGTTGGCGAGCAGCAGCGCCTCCTCGGCCAGCACCGCCTCCGGGTCGCCCGCGGATTTGAACACGAGGAGGCCGATCTCCTTCTCGTTGTTGCGCAGGTGCAGGATGGCGTCGTCCAGCTCGCGCCCGAGGCGCAGCAGGTAGGACTTGTCGCCCAGCGCGTGGAGCGCGGCGATGTCGGCCGGGGCGTCGGCGTCCGGGCCCTTGAGCGTGATGGTCGCCTTGCGGCCCTTGCGGTCGATCTCGACCTCGACCAGCGAATAGGTGACGCCGTCGTCCGAGAAGGTCCGGTCGATGGGGCCGAGGGTGATGCCCGTCGCGTCCGCCTTGGAGGACGCGGCGGCGAATTCCTGCGCCCGCTCGGCCACCGCGGCGTCGAACTTCGAGTTCGGGATCACCTCGTCCACCAGGCGCCAGTCCTTGGCCCGCTTGCCGCGCACGCCTTCCTCGATCGAGCAGAAGATGTCGGCGCGGTCGCGGCGCACCTTGCGCTTGTCGGTGACGCGGGTCAGCCCGCCGGTGCCCGGCAGCACCGCCAGCAGCGGCACCTCGGGCAGGGCGACGGCCGAGGAGCTGTCATCGGTCAGCATGATGTGGTTGCAGGCGAGGGCCAGTTCATACCCGCCGCCGGCGCAGGAGCCCTTGACCGCGGCGATGTATTTCTGCCCGCTGTCGGCCTCGGCGGCTTCGAAGGTGTTGCGCGTCTCGTTGGTGAACTTGCAGAAGTTGACCTTGTGCGCATGGGTGGCGCCGCCGAGCATGCGGATGTTGGCGCCCGCGCAGAACACCTTATCCTTGGCCGATTTCATCACCACGACTTTGACTTCCGGGTGCTCGAAACGCATCCGCTGGACGACGTCCGCCAGCTCGATGTCCACGCCGAGGTCGTAGGAGTTGAGCTTCAGCTGGTAGCCGTCGAACAGGCCGCCATTCTCATCCACGTCCATGAACAGTTCCGCGACCGGGCCGTCATAGGTGATGCGCCAGTGGCGGTACTTGGACGGGTCCGTCTGGAAGTCGATGATCTTGGTCACGGGCCGTTCCTCCTGGGTTCGGTAGTCTTGCTCTGGGAGGCGCGCCGGGAGCGGCGCCGGGCCCGCCTGGGGGCCTCCGGGTTGATGTGCACAATAGTGCGTTCGTTGCGTCGGGTAAATACCCTATGTGCAGGATTTTGCACGGTATAAATCACGCAAAATCAATTACTTAAACCGCGTGCAGCGCCTTGGGCGCCGTGTCGGCGTCGAATGATGCATTATAGTGCATCATTCGACGAATCGTCCGCCGCCTGCGCCCGCATCGCCGCCAGCGCGGCGCCGTCCAGCCCCGGCAGGGCCGCCCCGCGCGAAGCGGCCTCGGTCAGCTCCGCCTCGGCCCGCGCCAGGATCCGCGCCGCCGCCGCGCCGCGGTCCATCCGGCCCTTCAGGCCTGCATTGGCCAGCCCGATCAGCCCGCGCAGCGCCAGCTTCTCGGCCGAGGCCGGGGGCAGGGCCATCCACACCGCCTCCCACAGCTCGTGCGCCTCCCAGTAATACCGGCGGGCGAAGGCCTCGCGCCCGGCGGCGAAGGCGGGGGCGAGGAGCGCCCCGGGTCCCTCCGGCACCGCCTCCGTCAGCGCCGCGAACAGCGCCTCGGGCGGGCGGGGGGTGCGGCCCGGCAGGTGGGGCGCCGGGGGCAGGGGCGGCAGGACGCTCATGGCCCGCGCCGCGCGCCGGGGGTCATTGGGCGGGTCACGGGGCCTCCGCCTGCGCCGCCCCGGATGTCGCCTTGTCCCGCGCCAGCCGCGCGACGAACCCGGCGACGGCGTCCAGCACCGCCTGGGGCTGTTCGAACTGCGGCGCGTGCTTGCAGTCCCCGAGCATCAGCACCTCGACCGGCGCGGGGGAGCGTTTCGCGATCTCGTCCACCTGCGCCCGCGTGCCGTACTGGTCGCCCTCGCCCTGGATCGCCAGCACGGGCACGCGGATGCCGTCGATGGCGTCGGCCACGTTCCAGTGGTGGAAGTCGGGGTTCAGCCAGGCGTCGTTCCAGCCGCGGAAAGCCGCTTCGGGATCGTCATGGTGCTTGCCCATGCGCGCCTTCATGTCGGTGGTCGCGAAAGCCTCGGCCGCGTCCTTGATCGACTGGAGCCCCATCGGCTCGGCGAAGAAATGCGGCGCCATCACCACCACGCCGCGCAGGCGCGGGTCGTCGACCCGGCCCGCGTATTCCGCGGCGATGGTGCCCCCGTCGGAATGGCCGAACAGGATCACCTGTTCGGCGCCCACGGCGTCGATCACGTCGGGCAGGACCTCCACCGCCTCGCGGGTCATGTAGTCCATCGGCCGCGGCAGCTTGGCGGGGTCCGAGCGGCCATAGCCCGCCCGCGACCAGGCGAAGACGGGCAGGCCGGTGGCCTCGGTCAGCTTCCGCGGAAAGTCCCGCCACAGCCCGAGGCAGCCGAGCCCCTCGTGCAGCAGCAGGATCGCCGGGAGCTCCGCCGAAGGGGCGGGCCCGAAGCCCGCCCACTCCAGCGATTTGCCCGCCGCGACCAGCCGACCCGCGCCCGCGCGCCAGTCCAGCTTCGGTGCGGGCCTCGATGCGGGCGCGCTCACGCCGGGACCTCCTCCGCCGCGGGGGCGGGGGCGAGGCCGCGCAGCTTGAAGCGCTGGATCTTGCCGGTCGCGGTCTTGGGCAGCTCGTCCACCACCTCGATCCAGCGGGGGTATTTCCACATCCCGACCGCGGACTTCACCTGCTCCTTCAGCGCGGCCTCGAGGCCCTCGGGCTTCTCGCCCTTGAGCACGATATAGGCGGCGGGCTTCTCCAGCCCCTCGGCGTCGCGGCGGGCGACCACGGCGGCCTCCAGCACGGCGGGGTGGTCGATCAGCGCCTGCTCGACCTCGAAGGGCGAGACCCAGATGCCCGAGACCTTGAACATGTCGTCGGCGCGCCCGCAGTAGACATAGCGCCCGTCCGCCGTGCGCTCGTACTTGTCGCCGGTGCGGGTCCAGTGCCCGGCGAAGGTGCTCTGCGATTTGTGCCGCCGGTTCCAGTAGCCGTCTGCGGAAGAGGGCCCGCGCACCAGCAGCTCGCCCACGCCGCCCTCGCCGACCTCCTCGTCATGCTCATCCACCAGCCGCACTTCATAGCCGGGGACGGGCACGCCCGAGGTGCCGTAGACGATGTCGCCGGGGCGGTTGGACAGGAAGATGTGCAGCATCTCGGTCGAGCCGACGCCGTCGACGATGGGCGCGCCCCAGATCTTCTCCCACCGCTCGCCGATCTCGCGCGGCAGCGCCTCGCCGGCCGAGGTGCACAGGCGCAGCGCGTGGTCCGGGGCGGTCCCGGCCTGCTCCTGCGCGTTGACCATGGCGGCGTAGAGGGTGGGGACGCCGCAGAACACGGTCGGCTTGTGCTCGGCCAGGATGGCCGAGACCGCGTCGGGCGTGGGGCGGCCCGAATAGATCACCGTGGTGGCGCCGACATGCATCGGGAAGGACATGGCGTTGCCGAGCCCGTAGGCGAAGAACATCTTCGCCGCCGAGTGCACCACGTCGTCCTCGGTCAGCTTGATGACGTCGGACCCGAAGGTGTTGGCCGTGGCGGCGAGCGAGGAATGGACGTGCCGCACGCCCTTGGGCGCGCCGGTCGACCCCGAGGAATAGAGCCAGAACGCCAGCTCGTCGCCGCAGGCCTCGACCGCTTCGATCGGCTCGGCGCCCGCGCAGAACTGCTGGTAGCTCTCGGTCCCCTCGGGCGCGTCGCCGATCACCAGGATGGCGCGCAGGTAGCGGTTGCCCTCCACCGCCGGCTTGACCGTGGGCCACAGCGCCTCGGACACCACCAGGATCGAGGCGCGGCTGTCATTGAGGATGTCCTCGTAGACCGGGGCGGCGAGGAGCGTGTTCAGCGGCACCGGGATCGCGCCCGCCTTCATCGCGCCCCAGAACACCACCGGGAACTCGACCTGGTCGAGCACGATCATCGCGATCCGCTCCTCGCGCCGCACGCCGTGACGCTCGAGCGCGCCGGCGAAGCGCGAGGTCTCCTCGGCCAGGCGCCCATAGGTGAGGGCGCGCCTGGCGCCGTCGGCCTCCTGGAAGGCGATTTTGGACCCCCGGCCCGCCGCCACGTGCCTGTCTACGAAATGAACGGCCGCATTCTCGTTATTCGCAACTGAGTTCACGACTTTTTCTCCTCCCTGGCGGGGATCCGCGCGGCTTTCACTTGCCTCGGCGCGAATCGTTCCGTCTTATTCCACATGCCTCTTGGATGCGTCCGCCGTCCCTCCCGGGCGGCGCTCATCGCCCGGTTGCGGGCGGGTCGGCGCATCTTCCTCTCCCAAGCGCGGAGCCCGATCAGACCCTGGCGACATGTGCGTTATAGTGCATGATTTCGCGCTTCAGGCAACGGGGGGCTTTACCTGTTGCACTTTTTTGCATACACCGAAATCGAGGCGAACGCGGCCGGGAGACCGCTGCGCCAGGATTGGGAGGATCAGATGAAATCCAGACTTTCGACCGCGGCGCTGGCCGCCGCCCTCGGGCTCGGCCTCGCCGTCGCCGGCCCGGCCGCCGCGAAGACCAAGGTCGGGCTGCTGCTGCCCTACTCGGGCACCTATGCCGCGCTGGGCGGCGAGATCACCGACGGGTTCAACCTGGCGCTGGCCGAGAGCGGCGGCGACGAGGTGGTGGTGGTCTCGGCCGACACCGAGGTGAAGCCGCCCGTCGGCCTTGCCATGGCGCGCAAGCTGGTGCTGCAGGACAAGGTCGACGTGATGGTCGGCATCGTGTCCTCGGGCGTGCTCGGCGCCGTGCGCAACTTCGTCGACGGGATGAAGGTGCCGCTGATCGTCGCCAACGCCGGCAATGACGGCGCGACCGGCGCGCAGTGCTCCAAGTACATCACCCGCGTCTCCTTCTCCAACTCCCAGGTCAACCGCCCGATGGGGACCTGGATGGCCGAGAACGGCGTGAAGAAGGTCTACACCCTGGCCCCCGACTACGCGGCCGGCCACCAGCAGATCGGCGCCTTCAAGGCCGCCTTCGAGGCTGCGGGCGGCGAGGTCGTGGGCGGCGAGTTCACGCCCTTCGGCAAGACCAAGGATTTCGGCCCCTACCTGACCAAGGCCAAGTCCTCGGGCGCCGAGGCGGTCTACGTGTTCTACGCGGGCGGCGAGGCGATCAGCTTCGTGAAGCAGTACGGGTCCTTCGACATGGAGCAGAAGCTCTATGGCTCGGGCTTCCTGACCTCGCCCCTCTACGTGAAGGCCGAGGGCGACGCGGCGGTCGGGGTCACCACCTCGCTGCACTACGTCCCGACGCTGGACACCGAGCGCAACGCGGCCTTCATCGAGGCGTTCAAGGCCAAGTACGGCCGCATGCCCTCGGAATACGCCGTGGCCGGCTATGACAGCGCCAAGGTGCTGCTGATGGCGATGGCCCAGGGCGCCAAGGGCCGCGAGGCGATCGCCGGCGCGCTGCCCAAGATCAGCTACACCGGCCCGCGCGGCCCGCTGGAGATCGACCCGGCCACCAACAACGTGGTCCAGAACGTCTACATCTACGAGACGGTCAAGGGCGCCGACGGCGAGCTGACCCAGAAGGTCGTCGGCACCATGCCGGCGGTGCGCGACGCGGCCAACGGCTGCACGCTGAACTGACGATCCGTCGCCGGGCCGCGCATCGCCGCGCGGCCCGGCGGCCCCTCGCCTTCCCTTTTTCGCCGCCCCCTTCCGCGCGCCGCGCGGGCCGCCGGGGCGCGTTTCCCCCCTACATCGACGGAGCGCCGCGGATGGATACAGGATTCTGGATCCTGCAGGTCCTCAATGCGACCCAGTACTCGATGCTGCTGTTCCTGTTGTCGATCGGCCTGACGATCATCTTCGGACTGCTGCATTTCGTGAACCTCGCCCATGGCGCGCTCTACATGATGGGCGCCTATATCGGGATCTCGGCCGCCGCCGCGACCGGCAGCTTCTGGGGCGCCTTCGTGCTGGCCCCGCTGGCCGTGACCGCGATCGGCGCCTTCCTCTACTTCACCCTGATCGACCGGCTGCGCGGGGCGGGTCCGATGAACCAGGTGCTGGTGACCTTCGGGCTGATCTTCGTGTTCCTCGACCTCGCGCGCATGGGCTGGGGGGACGTGGCGCTCGGCCTCGACGCGCCCGAGGCGCTGCGCGGCGCGGTGCCGATCCTGTCGGTCACCTACCCGGCCTACCGGCTGTTCCTGATCGTGCTCGGCGCGATCATCATGACCGCGCTGTGGTTCGCCCTCGCCCGCACCCAGGTCGGCGCGATGATCCGCGCGAGCGTCGAGAACGAGGCGATGGCCGCCTCGCTCGGCATCGACGTGCCGCGCCTGTTCTTCCTGGTGTTCTGCCTCGGCTGCGCGCTGGCGGGGCTGGCGGGCGTCGCCGCGGCCCCCGTCTTCTCCGCCACCACCGGCATGGGCGTCGAGATCCTGATCCCCACGCTGATCGTGGTGGTCATCGGCGGCCTCGGCAGCCTGCAGGGCGCCGTCGTCGGGTCCTTCATCGTCGGCTGGATCGAGACCTTCGGCGCGGTGCTGGCCCCCGACTTCGCCTCGGTCCTTCCTTACGTCCTGCTGGCCGCGATCCTGGTGACGCGCCCGCAGGGCCTGCTTCCGGCGCGGGGGTGAGCGAGCGATGTACAAGCAAACGCACCTGCGCTCCGGCGCGCTGATCCTCACCCTTGCGGGGCTGATGGCCTATGCCGCGATGGGCGGCTATTACGCGAACGAGATCGTCATCGAGATCGCGATCCTCGGGATCATGGTCATCGCGCTCGACATCGCCGCGGGCTTCGGGGGCATGGTCTCCCTGTGCCATGGCGCGATCATGGGCGTCTCGGCCTATGTCTACGCGATCATGACCGCCAAGTTCGGCTGGCCGAACCTGCCCTCGGCGCTGATGGGCGTCGCGGCGGCGGCGGTGTTCGGCACCCTGGTGGGCTATGTCACCGGGCGCACGGCGGGCATCTTCTTCATCATGGCGACGCTGGCCTTCGGGCAGATGGCGCACACGCTGTTCTTCAAGTCGCGCTGGCTCGGCGGCGATGACGGGATGGGCGGCTTCACCCGGTTCGACCTGTCGGCCGTCGGCATCGACATGAACGACAGCGTGACCTTCAGCGCCTATGCGCTGCTGCTGGTCCTTTGCGTCTACATCGCCGCCGCCTACGTGCTGCGCTCGGGCTTCGGGCGCACGCTGGAGGGGATCCACGGCAACGAGGACCGGATGAAGGCGCTCGGCGTCGACACCCAGCTGCACAAGGCGCGGGCGATGGGCTTCTCGGCGCTGCTGACCGGCGTCGCCGGGGTGCTGGCGGCGCAGCATGTGATGTACATCTCGCCGGAACTCCTGATGTGGACCGTGTCGGGCGAGGTGCTGATCGTGGTGATCCTCGGCGGGCTCGGCACGCTGGTGGGTCCGCTGATCGGGGCGGTGGCCTTCGTGCTGCTGAAGCACGAAGTGTCCGCCTACACCGCGCATTGGCACATCGTGATCGGCGCGCTGCTGATCGTCACGGTGCTGGCCGGGGGCAAGGGCATGTTCGGGACCGCCGAGCGGCTCCTGACCCGCCGCCCGGCGCCGGCCCGGACCGAGGAGGCGGCCGATGCTTGAGGTCCGCGACCTGTGCAAGAATTTCGGGGGCATCAAGGTCACGCAGAACGTGTCCTTCCAGCTCGCCCCCGGCGAGCGGCGGGTGATCCTGGGCCCCAACGGGGCGGGCAAGACCACGCTGTTCAACCTGCTGGCGGGCACGCTGGATGCGTCCTCGGGGGACATCCTGCTCGAGGGCCGCTCCATCGCCGGGCTGTCCGCGGCCAAGCGGGCGAAGGCGGGGATGGCGCGCAGCTACCAGAAGAACAACCTGTTCGACGAGCTGACGGTGCGCGAGAACCTGGCCCTCGCGGCCGGGGCGGCGCAGCGCAAGGCGCACTGGATGGTGCGCGACACCTTCCGCGACAAGGGCGTGAAGGAGGCGGTCGAGGAAGCGGCGGCGCAGGTGTCGCTGGCCGATCACCTGGACCTGCCGGTCAGCTCGGCCTCCTACGGGATGCGCCGGCAGCTCGAGGTCGGCATCGCGCTGGCCCAGCGCCCGCGGGTGCTGCTGATGGACGAGCCGACCTCGGGCGTCGGCCCGTCGATGATCGACGGCTTCCACCGGCTGCTGCACGCGCTGCCGAAGGAGCTGACGGTGCTGATCATCGAGCATGACATGGACCTGGCCTTCGACGTCGCCGACCGCATCACCGTGCTGAATTTCGGCGAGGTGGTGTTCGAGGGCACGCCGGACGAGACCCGCGGCAACCCCGTGGTGCGCGAGATTTACCTGGGGGACTGGCAGGAAGATGCTTGAGCTGACGGGCGTAGAGAGCGGCTATGGCGAGACGCGCGTGCTGCATGGCCTCGACCTCGCGGTGCGCGAGGGCTCGGTCCACGCGCTGCTGGGCCGCAACGGGGTGGGCAAGTCGACCACGCTGAAGACCGCGGTGGGCCACCTGAAGGCGGTCTCGGGCGCGGTGACGTTCCTCGGGCAGGACGTGACCGGCCTGCCGCCCCATGTCGTGGCCCGCAAGGGCGTGGCCTTCGTGCCGGAGACGCGGGACGTGTTCGGCGCCCTCTCGGTGCGCGAGAACCTGGAGCTTGCCGGGCGGCTGGCGGGCGCGAACCCGGCCTGGACGCTGGAGCGGGTGGCGGAGTTCTTCCCCAACCTCGCGAACCGGATGACCAATGGCGGGCACGAGTTGTCGGGCGGCGAGCAGCAGATGCTGGCGATCGGCCGGGCGTTGATGCAGGACCCGAAGATCCTGGTGCTGGACGAGCCGACCGAGGGTCTGGCGCCGATCATCATCCAGCAGATCTTCGCCAAGCTGAAGGAGCTGAAGGCGAGCGGGCTGACCCTGCTGCTGGTCGAGCAGAACCTGAACTTCGCGCTGGGGCTGGCCGACGACGTGTCGCTGATGTCCCGCGGCCGGATCGTCTGGCGCGGGGACGCGGCGGCGCTGAAGGCCGACGAGGAGGCGCATGTGCGCTGGCTCGGGGTCTGAGGGCGCGCGCCGGGGGGGGACGCATGCGCGTGCGCCAACGCCCCGGCGCCTGCTGCGCCGCCTCTCTTCACCGCCCCCAGGGGCATTGGAAAGCGAACGCGCGCGGGACGCCTGTCCCGGGCGCGTTCTTGCTGCGCAGGGGGACGCGGCGGCCTGCGACGCTCCTCACCGCGCGACCTAGCCGGGCCGCCTGAGCAGGGCGGCGCGCCGGCGGCTACAGGTAGACGCGCCGCGGGGCGCCGTCGATGGTCCACCACAGCTCGATGAACTCCGTGGGCCCTTCCTGGATGATCTCGGCGCGCCGGTCTCCGACCAGGACGCTGGCGCGGCCGGAGGCGAGGGAGAACCCGGACAGCGTCCGCCCGATCACGTCGGACTGGATTTCGGCAAGCGTCAGCTGCGTCCAGTTCCGCGGGCCGTCGGCCCAGACCAGCCCGTGCTTCGCCCGCAGACCGGCTTCGGCCCGGGCCGCGGCGTGGAAGTAGATGATTTCTATTTCGAACGGATAGACCTGGACGGCGAGCACCTCGCCGGAGACCTCTTCGACATGGTCCTGCAACAGGGGGGTCTGCAAACCGGGGGCCTCCTGCCAATGGGCCCGGGGACGGCCAGTGAGGCGGAGGCCGCCGCCCGGGGTGTGGGACCCATCCGACAGCGCGGCGGCGCATCATGCAAGGCGATGTGCAAGGCGCGCGCCCGATCGAAGATGGAAAAGGCCGCCCCCGTGGGCGGCCTTTTTCGTTCATCGCGCGCAGGGCAGGGGGCGGGCCGCCTCGGGGGGGCGCAAGGCCCCCGCTCGGCGTCCCGCGCGCGCCCCCGGCGCGCGGCGCCGCAATTCAGGGGGAGGCGCGCGGCGCGGACCCGGCGGCCTTACGCGCCGACCGGCTCGGGCTGCTCCACCTCGGCCCAGAAGCCGCGCAGCTCGGCCAGCACGTCCTGCCAGTGGGTGATCGGGCCGAGATGCCCGGCCCCGGCGATGCGGTGCAGGCGGGCGTTCGGCGCGGTCCCGGCCACCACCTCGGCCGCCGCGGCGGCGGGGCGGGGGCTGGTCTCGCCGGCGAACACCAGCGTCGGGACCTGCATGGCGGCGAGGTGATCGAGCCCGATCTGCCCCTCGGGCCAGCCCGCCACCCAGCCGAAATCGGCCGAGAGCCTGGCGAAGGTGGCGCAGGCCCCGGCGCGGGCCTCGGGGCGCAGCTTGTCGAACATGCCCGGCACGCCCCAGCGTTCCATGAAGGCGCGGACCTCGGCCTCGGGGCCCTCGGCTTCGCGCAGGGCGCCGACCTCGGCGATGGACCGCTCCTCCTCCTCGGCCTCGGCGATGCGGCCCGCGGGGCGCAGCAGGTGGAACCAGATCGGCTCGGCCAGCGCGGCCGAGACCACGAGGTCCGGCCGTTCCGCCGCCACCCGGCCCAGAACCGCTGCGCCGAGCGACAGGCCCACGAGATGCACCTTGCGGCCCGCGCGCTCGGCCAGGGTCTCGGCGATGGCGACCGCGTGGCGCTGGAGCGAGACGCCCTCCGCCGGGCCCTCGGTCGGGCCGTGCGCGGGCAGATCGAACGCGATCGACGGGCGCTCGGGCGCCAGCGCCTCCATCATCGGCTTCCACACCGCGGCGCGCGCGAGGCTGCAATGGGCGAAGAGGACCGGCGCCCCCTCGGCGCCCGCCCCGGCCTCGATGAAGCCGACATTGCGGCCATTCACCTGGATCTCATGCATTGGCGCTTCCTCCCCTCAGCGCGATCTCGAGGTCCTCGAGCCGGTCCTGTCCCCAGAACCGCTCCTCCCCGAGGATGTAGAACGGCGCGCCGAAGACGCCGCGACGCACGGCCTCCTCGGTGTTGCGCACATAGGTCTCGCCCGCGGCGGCGCCGCCCGAAAACACGGCGGTGCTGAAGCCGCCCTCGGCCAGCGCCTCGGCGACGACGCCGGGATCGGCGAGGTCCTTCTGCTCGGCCCAGAGGGCGCGCATCAGCGCGCGCGCGGCGGCGCCCACGTCGCCGTCCGGGGCCTGGCCCTCGGACCGCGCCTCCTGCGCCGCGATCAGGGCGCAATTGGCCAGGGTCGGGTTGCCGGGCCAGAATTTCGGCGACAGGTGCATCGGCAGGCCGGCGCGGCGGGCGCGGCGGGCGAGGTCCTGGAACCGGTATTCCTGGCGGCTGACATGGCGGCGATGCACGGGGATGCCGCCCGTCACCTCGAACACCTTGTGGATGTCGACGGGCTTGTAGCGCACCAGCGCGCCGTTGGCCTCGGCGATGCGCTCCAGCCGGTCGCCCGCGAGATACGCGTAGGGCGACAGGACCGAGAAGTAGTAGTCGACGACCGGCATGCTCAGACTCTCCCATCGCCCCGGAAGCACGGCGCGCCGACGGGCGCGGGGGCGGCGGCCGCGCGGCGGGTCCCCGGACCGGGCCGCGGCCCCGTCACGGTGGGGCGCGCGGCGGTGTGTGGCGCCGGGGGGACGCGCGCGACGTTCGGCGCAACATGCAGCCCCCGGTCGCCTTTGCAACCCTTCATGTCCGTGTTAGCGGGGGCTTGCGCGCCGGAGGGGTCCGGCGCGCTTGGCCGTCCGGCGGCCGCGCGGGCGCGCCGCGCGGCCGGGCGGGGCGGCGCGCGGGGAACGGCGCTCGGCCTGGCGGGGCCGCGTTCCCGGCCCATGATGCAGGACCGTGGCCCTATGAAGACCGACACCACCATGAAGCTGATCGCTGGCAATTCGAACCTGAAGCTGGCCGAGGCGATCGCCCGGCGCATGAGCGTCTATCGCGGCGCCGAACAGAAGCTGGCCGACGCCCGCGTCGAGCGCTTCAACGACACCGAGATCTTCGTCGAGATCTTCGACAACGTGCGCGGCGAGGATGTGTTCATCATCCAGTCGACCTGCAACCCCGCGAACGACAACCTGATGGAGCTGCTGATCATCGCCGACGCGCTCAAGCGCTCCTCGGCGCACCGGGTGACGGCGGTGATTCCCTATTTCGGCTACGCCCGCCAGGACCGGCGCACGGCCGCGCGCACCCCGATCAGCGCCAAGCTGGTCGCCAACCTGATGACCCAGGCGGGAATCGACCGGGTGCTGACGATGGATCTGCATGCCGGGCAGATCCAGGGCTTCTTCGACATCCCCGTCGACAACCTCTATGCCGCGCCGGTCTTCGCGCTGGACATCCGCCACCACTTCAAGGACCGCGAGAACCTGCTGGTCGTCTCGCCCGATGTCGGCGGCGTGGCCCGCGCGCGCGAGCTGGCCAAGCGGCTCGACCTCGGCCTCGCCATCGTCGACAAGCGCCGGATCAAGCCGGGCGAGGTGGCCGAGATGACCATCATCGGCGACGTGACCGGCAAGGACGTGATCATCGTCGACGACATGTGCGACACGGCCGGGACGCTGTGCAAGGCGGCGCAGCTTCTGAAGGACAACGGCGCGAACACCGTGCACGCCTATATCAGCCACGGCGTGCTGTCGGGCCCGGCGGTGGAGCGGGTGACCAACTCGGCGCTCTCCTCGCTGGTCATCACCGACTCGATCCCGCTGACCGCGGAGGCGCAGGCCGCGCCGAACATCCGCCAGGTCTCGGTCGCGCCGCTCTTCGCGCAGGCGATGCTGAACGTCGGCAACGGCACCTCGGTGTCCTCGCTGTTCGACGAGAAGACCATCGGCCCGATCTACGAGGCGTTCTACCGCTTCGACTGAGCCGCGACGGCGAGAGGGGACATGGGGAAGGGGCGGCCCGGCGGGCCGCCCCTTTCGCGTCTCCGGCGGGCAGGGGGCCGCGCATGGGGCCGCGCATGGGGGCCGCGCGCCGGGCCGGGCGCGGGCGGCGGCGGGGCGCCCGCGCGGCGCGGCGGGCGGGGGCGCGGGCGGGGCAGGGGGCCTCAGGCCGCCGCGGCGCCCGGCGGACCCTTGCGGCGCGCCCGGCGCAGGCCGACCAGGAAGGCCCCCAGCCCCAGCAGCGCGATCAGCGCCGACAGAAGGAAAGGCGCGCCGGGCATGTGCGGCCCCGGCCCCGAGGTCGCCGCCGCGAACACCGCCGTCATCATCGGCGGGCTCAGGATCGCCGCCACGCTGGTCAGCGCCGCGATCACGCCGCTGATCTCGCCCTGCCGGTCGGCGGGCGCCGAGGCGGAGATCATCCCCTCCAGCGCCGGGCCCGCGATCGCCGTCGCCCCCAGCAGCGGCAGCAGCGCGAACACCGCCCAGCCGGCCGAGAAGGTCGCCACGCAGACCGCCAGCGCCGCCTCGACCGCCAGCGCGATCACCACCAGCCGCGTGGTCCCCAGCGCCCGCGTCGCCGGGCCGATCAGGAACGCCATCGACAGCCCCGCGAACAGCCCGTAGCCCGCCAGCGACACGCCGATCTCGGTCGCGCCCCAGTTCCACGAGGCGCTGGCCACGAAGGTCCAGACCGACGGGTAGGCGTAGAGCGCGAAGTCATAGAGCAGGTAGGCCAGCATCAGGAGGCCGATATTGGGCAGCTTCGCCGCCCGCCGCAGCGCCCGGGTCGGGTCCACCGCCGCCCATTCGAAGGGGCGGCGCAGCGCGGGGGGGAGCGATTCGCTGAGCACGAACCAGCCGAACACGAAGTTCACCCCCGCGATGGCCGCCGCCGCCCAGATCGGCGCCCGCGGCCCGTACTCGCCCAGCAGCCCCCCCAGCGCGGGGCCGAGCACGAAGCCCAGCCCGAAGGCCGCCCCGATGCGCCCGAACGCCTTGCCCCGATCCTCGGGCCGCGACTGGTCGGCCAGCCAGGCCCGCGCCGGGGTCATCGTCGCGCCGGCCGCGCCCGACAGCAGCCGCGCCAGGATCAGCACCCACAGCGCCCCGGTGGTGGCCAGCAGCACGTAGTCGAGCGACATCGCGGCCATCGAGATCAGCAGCACCGGGCGGCGCCCATGGGCGTCCGACAGCGCGCCGATGACGGGCGCGCAGAGGAACTGCGCGAAGGCGTAGGAGAAGGCCAGCCAGCCGCCGATCACCGCCGCGCCCGACAGCTCTCCGCCCACCGAGAATTCGCGCAGCAGTTCGGGCATCACCGGCATGATCAGTCCCATCCCCGCGGCGTCGAGCACCACGGTCAGCAGCACGAACACCGCCCCGAGGCGGCCGGGGCCGGATGCGCCGGGGCCGGATGCGCCGGGGAGGGGTTCCGCGGGGGCGGGCGCCCCGCCGGGCGTCGGATCGGAAGAGGACATCGGGGCGGGCTCCGCGGCTGGCATGCAGGAACTGGAATATGAGAACGGCGTTCCCTTACCTAGCGGCGCCGCTCTCCGCGGGCAAGCGCGCGGCGCATCACTTCGCCGGGATCGCCCGCGCGCCCTTGCCCCGGCGGGCCCCATGCTGTATCGGGCGGCTTCCACGTCCCCCGGGGCGACGCGGGTTCCGGCCGGGGGGAGAGATCCCCGCGCGGCGCCCGCCCCGCGCTCAGTCCCGCCAGAAAGAGGTCCGGCCGCCCACGCCGGAATGCACGATGAAAAAAGACATCCACCCCGAATACCACATGATCGAAGTGAAGATGACGGACGGCACCACCTTCCGCACCCGCTCCACCTGGGGCAAGGAAGGCGACGTGCTGACCCTCGACATCGATCCGACCGTGCACCCGGCCTGGACCGGCGGCAACCAGCGCCTGATGGACGCCGGCGGCCGCGTGTCCAAGTTCAAGAAGAAGTTCGCCGGCCTCGACTTCTGATCCCGCTCGGCCGCGCGCGGGACGGGGCGGCGAAAGCCCCCTTCCCGCGGCGGCCCGCATGCGGTACATCGAAAGGGCGCGCCCCATCCGGGCGCGCCTTTTTCGCTTCACGGACAAGGGGTTCGGGCGCGTGGCGCATATCATCGTCACCGGCAACGAGAAGGGCGGTTCGGGCAAGTCCACGACCGCGATGCACCTGTTCGCGGCGATCAGCCGGACGGGGCGGCGCGTGGGGGCGATGGATCTCGACCTGCGCCAGCGCACCTTCTTCCGTTACCTCGAGAACCGCGAGGCGTTCATCCAGCGCAGCGGCCAGCAGCTGAGCCTGCCGGAGCGCGAATGGCTGCACCCGTCGGACCTGCGCGACCGCAAGGCGGCGGAGGCCGAGGAGGAGGCGCGCTTCTCCGAGGCGCTCGCGCGGCTCGAGAAATCCTGCGAGTTCATCATCGTCGACTGCCCCGGCTCGGACAGCTTCTACAGCCAGATGGCCCATGCCGCCGCCGACACGTTGGTCACCCCGATCAACGATTCGCTGATCGATTTCGACCTGCTGGCGCGGGTGGACCCGGAGACGGGCAAGATCCTCGGCCCCTCGATCTATTCCGAGATGGTGTGGAAGACCCGCCAGCTGCGCGCCCGCGCGGGCCTGAAGCCCGTCGACTGGATCGTGGTGCGCAACCGCATCTCCACCCTCAACGCCCGCAACAAGCGGCGCGTGGGCGAAGCGGTGGAGGACCTGTCGCGCCGCATCGGCTTCCGCGTCGCGCCGGGCTTCTCGGAGCGGGTGATCTTCCGCGAGATGTTCCTCAACGGCCTGACGCTGCTGGACCTGAAGGAGCAGGGCTTCTCCTTCTCCCTCTCCCATGTCGCGGCGCGACAGGAGGTGCGGGACCTGGTGAAGGCGCTGGAGATCCCGGGCCTGTCGGACGTCGGCTGAGCCGCCGGGCCCCTCTTCTTCCCCCGTGAGCGCATGAAAAACCCCGCCGGCTGAGCCGGCGGGGCGAAAGGCGTGGCACGCGGCGCGGCGGCTCAGCGCGGGCGCGGCGTCGGCACTTCGACCTTCATCGCGACGCCGGACGCCACCAGGCCCGGGCGGGGCGTCGGCAGCTCGGAGCGCAGCGGCGCCTGAGCCATCGCCCGGATCCGGCGCGCCGGCCGCTCGGCCGCCGAGGCGGCCGCCGCGGGCACGATCGCGTTCCCGACCTGCGCCAGCAGCGTCTCGGACCCGCCCGGCTTCTCCACCGGCAGGGGCGAGGCGACGACCGCGCCGCCGGTCACGTTGCGCGGCTTGATGATCGCCGCGTGGCGCGGGGATTTCTGGAAGCCCAGGTCGAGCAGACGCGCCACCTCGGCGTTGCGCGAGCGCGAGGAGCGCCCGCCGAACACCGCCGTGATCACGTGCTTGCCGCCGCGCTGCGCCGAGGCCACGAGGTTGTAGCCCGCGGCGCTGGTATAGCCGGTCTTGATCCCGTCCGCGCCGCGATAGGAGGACAGCAGCCGGCGGTTGGTGTTGCGGATCGTCCGCCCCATCGCCGTCGTCGTCTTGCGGCTGAACAGGTTGTAATACTCGGGGTGATCGAAGAACAGCCGGCGGCCGAGGATCGCCATGTCCCGCGCCGTCGACAGGTGCCCGCGCTGGGTCAGCCCGTGCGGGTTGCGGAAGGTGGTGTTGTTCATCCCCATCTCGCGCGCCGTCTGGGTCATCAGCCGCGCGAACGCCTCCTGGCTGCCCGAGACCGCCTCGGCCAGCGCCAGCGCGGCGTCATTGGCGGATTTCACCGCCGCGGCGCGCATCAGGTGGCGCACGGTGTAGCGATGCCCGGCCTGCAGGTAGATCTTCGAGGGCGGCTGCGAGGCGGCCCGGCGCGACGCCGTCACCTTCTGGTCCAGCCGCAGGTCCCCGTTCTTCACCGCCTGGATGGCGAGGTAGAGCGTCATCATCTTGGTGAGCGACGCGGGGTGCAGCTTCCGGTCCGGGTCGCTGGCATGCAGCGTCTGGCCGGTGCGCGCGTCCATCACGTAGGCCGCATAGGGGGCGGCGGCCGCCTGGCCGGCGCCGAGAATGATCATGGTGAGCGCCAGCGTCGCCGCCAGGCCCGCGTTCAACGCCCGGCGCGCCCTCGCGGCGCGTCCCGGGAGGGCCCTGCGCGCGGCTGCGGCGCGCCTGTGGGCGGATTGTGCCTGCATCGGATGTCCCTCGTCCTGCTCCTGCGTCACGTCGTCGTGCCTCGGGGAGACCGCGCTTCGATGGCGCTTGTTACGACATGGTCTCCTGAAGCCAGCGTAACATGCTGCGGAAGCGTTGAGAATCTCTTAGGTTAAAAACCTTCATCCCGGAGTCATGCGCCGCTGAATACCGCACAGTGAAACCGGACTGTGGCGCAAGGGACCGGAAACCAACTTTCCGCCCGGTTTTCTGCTGCGCCGCACAAGAACGATCTTGACGCAACGCAGCATGGCGCACTACCTATGGTGCAGCGCCGCGGATACCCCTGAACCTTCACGCGGCGGTTCCGCTTGAAACACCGTAAGGGAGCGAAACCCATGAACACCGCTGCTGAAGCCACCAAGTCGCTCGAAACCTTCGCCGCCGACGCGCAGAAGTCGATGTCCGCGCAGATGGAGAAGATGTCGAAGTCCTTCGAGGACGCCGCCGCCTTCAACCAGGAATCCTTCGACGCGATGGTCAAGGCCTCCAACATGTACGTGAAGGCCGCCGAAGAGCTGAACGCCGAATTCATGGCCTTCTCCAAGCAGACCGTCGAGGACTCGATGGCCGCCGCCAAGGACATGGCCGCGTCCAAGTCGGTCATGGAGCTGATGGAGAAGCAGGCCGAGTACGCGAAGGCCACCTTCGACGGCATGATGAAGCAGGCCACCAAGATGAACGAGATGGCGATCGCCGCGGCGAAAGAGTCGATGGAGCCGATCAACGCGCGCTTCACCGCCGCCGCCGACATGGTCAAGACCTACTCGGCCTGATCCCGGCGCCGCGGCGCAGCGAAGCGCGCCGCACCGGTTCGATGAATTTTGGGAAAAGGGGGCCTCGGCCCCCTTTTTTCCATCCTGCGCCATCCTATAATATGCGGCCATGAGCAGCGCCTCCGAATCCCTCGCCATCACCGACCCTGCGGCCCCGGTTTCCCCGGCGGTCGCCCCGTCCGTCATGGGGCCGTCCGTCATGGGGCCGTCCGTCATGGGCCCGTCGCGCGCCGCGCCGCGCCTCGCGGCGGACAACTTTGCGGCGGACAAGGATGATGACGGGCCGGGCGGGGACGACCGGACCGACGGCGAGATCGCCGTCGCCACGCGGCCGAAATCCAAGCGCCCCTCGATGTACAAGGTGCTCCTGCTCAACGACGACTACACCCCGATGGAGTTCGTCGTCCTGGTGCTGGAGCGGTTCTTCGGCCTCGGGCGCGAACAGGCCGTCGAAATCATGCTCACGGTCCATCGCCGCGGCCTCGCCGTGGTCGGCGTCTTCTCGTTCGAGATCGCTGAAACCAAGGTCACCCAGGTGATGGAATTCGCCCAGCAGCACCAGCACCCGCTGCAGTGCACCATGGAAAAGGAGTGATCGGCGCGTCGCCGGTCGCATTTTCCACGTCCGGACCTTGATCCGGTGCTGACATGCACTTCGTTTAATGATGCACTCGGATTCGGCCGGTATCATCGTGCCGGGCCCGCGCCCCGTCGCCCCCTCCCCAACCGGGCGACGCCGCGCGGCCGCGATGGTCCCGCTGTCGGACGTAAACAGGTGGAAAGGTACGCGCATGCCCTCGTTCACGAGCACTCTTGAGGAAGCCATCCACCAGGCGCTGGCGCTGGCCAACGAACGCAAGCACGAGCTGGCGACGCTGGAACACCTGCTGCTCGCCCTGGTCGACGAGCCGGACGCGGCGCGGGTGATGAAGGCCTGCGCGGTGGACCTGGAGGCGCTGCGCACCTCCCTCACCGGCTTCATCGACAACGAACTCGACAGCCTGGTGTCGGACGTGGACGGCTCCGAGGCCGCCCCGACCCATGCCTTCCAGCGCGTGATCCAGCGCGCCGTCATTCATGTCCAGACCTCCGGCCGCACCGAGGTGACCGGCGCCAACGTGATCGTCGCCATCTTCCACGAGCGCGAGAGCCACGCGGCGTTCTACCTGCAGGAGCAGGACATGACCCGCTACGACGCGGTCAACTACATCTCCCACGGCGTCGCCAAGAACCCCGCCTTCGGCGAACAGCGTCCCGTGCGCGGCGCGGATGACGAGGGCGAGCAGCCCGGCGCCGAGCGCGGCGAGAAGAAGGAGGAGACGGCGCTGGCCAAGTACTGCGTCGACCTCAACGCCAAGGCCCGCAAGGGCGATGTCGACCCGCTGATCGGCCGCGAGTCGGAGGTCGAGCGCTGCATTCAGGTCCTGTGCCGCCGGCGCAAGAACAACCCGCTGCTGGTGGGCGACCCGGGCGTGGGCAAGACCGCCATCGCGGAAGGCCTGGCGCGCAAGATCGTCGACGGCGAAACGCCGGAGGTCCTGTCGGGCTCGACCATCTACTCGCTCGACATGGGCGCGCTGCTGGCCGGCACCCGCTACCGCGGCGATTTCGAGGAGCGGCTGAAGGCCGTGGTCAAGGAGCTCGAGGATCACGAGGACGCGGTTCTCTTCATCGACGAGATCCACACCGTGATCGGCGCCGGCGCCACCTCGGGCGGCGCCATGGACGCCTCGAACCTGCTGAAGCCCGCGCTCCAGTCGGGCGCGCTGCGCTGCATGGGCTCCACCACCTACAAGGAGTTCCGCCAGCACTTCGAGAAGGACCGCGCCCTGTCCCGCCGCTTCCAGAAGATCGACGTCTACGAGCCGTCGGTCCCGGACACGGTGGAGATCCTCAAGGGCCTCAAGCCCTATTTCGAGGAGCATCACGGCCTGAAATACGACGATGACGCCATCCGCGTCGCGGTGGAGCTGTCGGCCCGCTACATCACCGACCGCAAGCTGCCCGACAAGGCCATCGACGTGATCGACGAGGCGGGCGCCGCCCAGCACCTCAAGCCCGAGGATGAGCGCGTGAAGCTGATCGGCGAGCAGGAGATCGAGGCGGTCGTCGCCAAGATCGCCCGGATCCCGCCGAAGACCGTCTCCAAGGACGACGCCGAGACGCTGCGCGACCTGGAGAAGACCCTCAAGCGGGTCGTCTTCGGCCAGGACGCGGCGATCGAGGCGCTGTCGGCGGCGATCAAGCTCTCCCGCGCCGGTCTGCGCGAGCCGGAGAAGCCTATCGGCAACTACCTGTTCGCGGGCCCGACGGGCGTGGGCAAGACCGAGGTCGCGAGCCAGCTGTCGAAGGCGCTCGGGGTCGAGCTGCTGCGCTTCGACATGTCCGAGTACATGGAGAAGCACAGCGTCTCCCGCCTGATCGGCGCGCCGCCGGGATATGTCGGCTTCGACCAGGGCGGCATGCTGACCGACGGCGTCGACCAGCACCCGCATTGCGTGCTGCTGCTCGATGAGATCGAGAAGGCCCACCCGGACGTGTTCAACATCCTGCTGCAGGTGATGGACCACGGAAAGCTGACCGATCACAACGGCAAGACGGTCGATTTCCGCAACGTGATCCTGATCATGACCTCGAACGCGGGCGCGTCGGAGCTGGCCAAGGCGGCCATCGGCTTCAACCGCACGACGCGCGAGGGCGAGGACCAGGCGGCCATCGAGCGGACCTTCAGCCCCGAATTCCGCAACCGCCTCGACGCGACCATCTCCTTCGGCCCGCTGCCGCACGAGGTGATCCTGCAGGTCGTGGAGAAGTTCGTGCTGCAGCTCGAGGCGCAGCTGCTGGACCGCGGGGTGAGCATCGAGCTGACCCGTCCCGCGGCCGAGTGGCTGGCGGCCAAGGGCTACGACCAGGCGATGGGCGCGCGCCCGCTGGGCCGCGTGATCCAGGAGCACATCAAGAAGCCGCTGGCCGAGGAGCTGCTGTTCGGCAAGCTGACCGAGGGCGGGCTGGTGAAGGTGGGCGTGAAGGACGGCAAGCTCGACCTGCGCATCTCGCCGCCCGAGAAGAAGGCCATCGAGGGCGGCAAGCCGCCGCTGCTGACCGCGGAGTGATCCACGGCGGATGGAATGAAGAGTGGCCGGGCGGCGACGCCCGGCCTTTTTCGTTGCGCGCCGGCCCGGAGGGGGGGATCGCGCGGCCTTGGCGCGCCGCCGGCCCGGGGGGCGGGGGCGCCGTGCGCGTCTCGCCAGCCCGGGCGCCCTTCGCTCCATCGGAGAGCGCGCGGTGTGCCCCCCCCCCTCCTCCCGGGGCCCCGGCGCCGCTCTCAGGCCGCGCTGGTGTGGCGCTTGTGCAGGGCGGCGATCATGCGCAGGTCGCTCTTGACCTGCTCGCGCAGGGGCGGGTTCATCGACAGCTCCTCGCGGATGCGGTCGAGGGCGGGTTTCTGGGTCATCATGCAGGCGGCCCACACGCTCCCCCCGGCGCCGAGCGCCACCAGCAGCGCCGCGGTGGCGCCGGCGACCGTGCCGATGCCCGGCAGGGTGACGCTTCCGGCGGCGGTCAGCCCCGGCCCCCAATAGGCGGCGGCGGCGACCCCGGCGGGCAGGGCGAATTTCGCGCATCGCTTCGCCATCTTGCGCCAGGAGCGGTCTTCGTCGGAGCCGACGATGCGGAGCAGGTCGTTCACGAAATCCTGTTCATCGGACATGGGGACCCCCTTTCGTAGCGCGGAAATTTTGCACCACGGGACGGGGGCGATCAATGGCGGGGGCAATGGCGTGGGCGGTGGGCGACTCGTCGCCAAGCGAAGTGAGGGCGGGCTGTGAAGGAGGGTATGAAGGACGGCGAGTTCGACCTGCGCATCTCGCTCCTCCGAGAAGAAGGCCAATGAGGGCGGCGAGCCGCCGTTTCTGACCGCCGAGTGAGGCTTTGCGCATGGAGTGGAGGCAGGCAGGGCGGAGACGCCGGGCCCCTTTGGGGTTCAATATCTGAGTTTTAGATGTTCAGTTGCCGTGAACTCGGGAAACCAAGGGGCGCAACGGCAGCGGTTCATGAGGCCGTAGTACATGTGCCTGCTCAGGGCGCTGCCGAGGGCGGGCGGAATATCAAGTGCGCCTTGATGTCCCTGGGCGGCTCGGGTTGATCGACCGTACTCCGGTTTGCAGGAACGGTAGAGCGCCCAGCGTATGTCGTTCAGAAACTAGGCCATCGTCGAAGCATGATATCCGAGGAACGTCTGAGTGAACCATTCGTAGAAATCTTGCAGTGCCAAGAAGCTTTCGTCTTCCGAGAGTTGGAGGCCATGATTTCCCAGGAGAGTGCGTATTTTGGCGGCTCGGCTGGAAAGACGAGCGGGATTGTGCTTCGCAACGTCGCCGCAAATGCGTATCGCCAGGAAGCGGCTCATCTTTATGTCTCGTGTCTCTCCAACGCTTTGAAAGTACAAATTTGGCGAGGTGAATTCGGCGTCCAACCAAGTGCGAAAGCGTGAGATGCTTTCTGGAAATTCCGAAGAGGCCCCGAGCAGGGCGGGGTTCCGTGCGACGTGATTGAGTTGGCGCAAGTAGGAGCGCTCGGATGCCGCCGCTTCCTGCGAGGGTCCCGCGATTCCCAGCGCGGACGGACTGTTTTGTTTAGAATGCGGGTCGGAAAGAAGATCCGCCAGCAGGATCAGAAAGATCCTCGCGCTCTCAGGAGTGTTGAAGCGCAGCTCCTTGAAAGGCGGATCCAAGGGACCGTCAAAAATGGACCAATTGACGAGATCGTCGATCATCGCCCACGCGATGTTCAGCGTAATGACCTCCGTCTCGATGGGTTCCAAATCCATCTCCCCAGGGCTCAGAGGTTTGGGGGCTAGCAGGCGCCGTTAAGCGCCCCCTAAACCCTCAACCCGTCCATCACCTCCACCAGCGCCTGCGCGATCCCCGGCTCGCTCAGCGCATGGCCCCCGTCCTGGATCATCCGCAGCTTCGATCCCGGCCAGGCCCGGTGCAGCGCCCAGGCGCTCACCGGCGGGCAGATCAGGTCGTACGAGCCCTGCACGATGTGCCCCTGCACGCCCTTCAGCCGCTCCACGTTGTCGAGGATCCAGCCATCCGTCTCCAGCCACCCGGCGTTGACGAAATAATGCGACTCGATCCGGCTGAAGGCGCGGGCATAGGCGCCGTCGGGGCCGTAGCCCTCGTTCCCGTGCCGGAGCGTGGCGCATTGCGCCTCCCACCCGGCCCAGAGGCGGGCGAAACGGGTCTGCTCCATCACGTCGTTGCTGTTGAGCCGCCGGTGATAGGCGGCGATCAAATCGCCCCGCTCGTCCTCGGGGATCGCGTGGGCGAATTTCTTCCACGCCTCCGGGCGGAACAGGCCCGCGCCGCCGCCATAGAACCAGTCGAGCTCGCGCCGCGTCATCAGGAACACGCCGCGCAGCACCAGCGCGAGACAGCGTTCGGGGTGCGAGATGCCGTAGACGAGCGAGAGCGTCGCGCCCCAGGAGCCGCCGAAGACCACCCACTGGTCGATCCCCAGCTCCTCCCGGATCAGCTCGATATCGGCGACGAGATCCCAGGTGGTGTTGTTGCGCAGGCTCGAATGGGGGCGGGATCGCCCGCAGCCGCGCTGGTCGAACAGCACGATCCGGTAGACGTCCGGGTTGAAGAAGCGGCGCATGCCCGGAGAGCATCCGCCGCCCGGCCCGCCATGCAGGACCACGACCGGGATGCCCTCGGGATTTCCGCATTCCTCGACATACAATTCGTGCCCGCCCGGGACCTCCAGGCGGAACTTGCCGTAAGGCTCGATCGGCGGGTGAAGGGCGTGCCGCGACGCCCGGTCATGATCGCTTTCTCGCATGATCGAGTTATGTCACAGGACGCAGCCGGAGCAAGGGCGCATAGGAGCGAGAGCGATGAATACCGACACGGTCGATCCGTCCGAGGTGGCGAAGTTCGAGGCCATGGCCGAGGAGTGGTGGGACCCCAACGGCAAGTTCAAGCCGCTGCACATGCTCAACCCCTGCCGGCTGGGCTATATTTCCGAGCAGATCGCGGCCGAGTTCGGGCGCGACCTGGCCGCTGAACGCCCGTTTGCGGGGCTGCGGATCCTCGATATCGGCTGCGGCGGGGGGCTGCTCTCGGAGCCGATGGCGCGGCTGGGGGCGGATGTGGTCGGCGCCGACGCCGCCCCGCGCAACATCCCCGTGGCGCAGATCCATGCCGAGAAGATGGGCCTCGAGATCGACTACCGCAACGTGACCGCCGAGGCGCTGGCCGATGCGGGCGAGCGGTTCGACGTGGTGCTGAACATGGAGGTGGTGGAGCACGTGGCCGACCCGCAGGGCTATCTCGACGCCTGCGCGACGCTCCTGAAGCCCGGCGGGCTGATGCTGTGCTCGACCATCAACCGCAACGCCAAGAGCTTCGCCATGGCCATCGTCGGCGCCGAGTGGGTGATGCGCTGGCTGCCCAAGGGCACGCATGAGTGGGAGAAGTTCATCACCCCCGATGAGCTCTGTTCGATGATCGGGAAGGCCGGGCTGACGCCGGTGGACCGCACGGGATTCGTGTTCAACCCGCTGGGCTGGAGCTGGTCGCTGTCGCAGAAGGACCTCTCGGTCAATTACGTCACCGCCAGCGTGAAGCGCTGAGCCGCGCGTCGGGCGTCGCGCGTGCTGCGGGCCGGGCGCCCGCGCGGCGCGTCTGGCGGGGCGCATGTGGCGGGGTGCGTGGCGGGCGGTGCGCCAAGGGGCGCGGCCCGCGGCGCCTGCCGCGCGGGGGCGCGAATGGGGGGCGCGCCCCCCTGGGCGTCGCCGCCCCCTCGTGGAAGGTTCAGTCCGCCGCCGCGTCCCGCCGCAGCGCCGCCAGCGCCTCGGCCGCGGGCAGGATCAGCCCGTGCCGGTCCTCGCCCCCGCCCCGGGCCAGCACCAGCGTCGCGGGCTTGCCGAAGGCGCGGGCGGCGCGCAGCCAGCCCTGCCACGCCGCGGGCGGGGTCACCCGGTCGAACGGATCGGCCACCAGCGCCGCGGCGTCGGCCCGGAAGCCCGCGACATGGGCCAGCGGGTCGTATTGCCGCCGCACCCGCGCCGACATGCTCCCCGCCGTTTCCATGTGCCAGGCCGCGAGGTCCAGCGGCGGCGCCGCGGCGGCCAGCAGCCGGATGCGCCCCGTCTCCTGCGCCAGCCCGACGGCGAGATGCGCGCCCGAGGAATGCCCCAGCGCGTCCACCCGCCCGAAGCCGTAGGCCCGCCCCAGCACGGCCAGCCCCCGGGCCAGCGCCGAAAGCTCCGCATCCGTGCGCCAGCGGGACGGATCCCCGGCCCAGGGGCGCCCGAGGGTCAGGATCGGGCCCGAGAGCCCCGCGCGCCGGGCCGCCTCGCGCGCCTGGATGCGCCAGAGCGGGGTCATCGCCGCCGCGCTCCAGCCCTTGCGGTCGCCGCCGAGGAACAGGATCGGGATCACGGCGGAGCCGCCCTTGCCGCGGTCGGCATCGAGGGGGCCGCCGTCGAGGGAGCCGTGATCGAGGGGGCCGGGATCGAGGAAGAAGGGCAGGGCGGGGCCGTCCGGGCCGGTCTCGACCCAGCCCGCGGCCGCCGCGTCGCCGGGGGCGGACAGAAGGCGGATCGCGGGGTCGGCGGGATGGGGCGCGGCGGCGTCGGGGCCGGGGAGGGGAGCGGCCTCGGCGCGCGGCGCGGCCTCGTCCTGCAGGGCATGGCCGGGGGCGGCGAAGGGCGTTTCGGGCGCGGCGGGCTGCTTGCAGGCGGCGAGCAGCAGCAGCGCCGCGGCCGCCGCCGCCGCGCGCCGGATCTTCCCGCCCCCGCGCTTGCGCGCCGCCATGGCGCTCCTCCTGTCCCTGGGCCCCGGTTTCATGCGCCGATGATCGCCGCGGACGGCGCCGGGCTCAAGGCGGGCCCGGCCCCGTCCTCAGCCCCGCTCAGCCGCCCGGCGGCGTGAAGGCGCGCGCATTGGCCAGCGACGGCACCTTGCCGCGGGCCTTCGCCACCGCCGCAAGGTCCAGCTCGGCCACCGCCACGCCGGGGACGTCCTCCATGTCCAGCAGCACCTCGCCCCACGGGCCGACGGCCAGCGAATGGCCATAGGTCAGCCGCTCGCGCCCCTTGGGGTCATGCGCGGGCACGTGCCGCCCCGCCTGCGCGGCGGCGAGCACGAAGCACCCGGTCTCGATCGCCCGGGCGCGCAGCAGCACGTGCCAGTGCGCCTTGCCGGTCGGCACGGTGAAGGCGGCGGGCGACAGGATCACCTCCGCCCCCGCCTCGGCCAGGCTGCGGTGCAGCGCCGGGAAGCGCATGTCGTAACAGATGCTCAGCCCGATCCGCCCCCAGGGCGTGTCGGCGACGGCGGCGCGGTCCCCGGGGCGGAAGCCCGCGCTCTCGCGGTAGCTCTCGCCGCCCTCGAGGTCGACGTCGAACATGTGGATCTTGTCGTAGCGCGCGACCACCTCGCCCGCCGCGTCGATCAGCAGGGAGCGGTTGACGAACCGCTCGTCCCCCGCGTCCCCGCACAGCAGGGCGAGCGAGCCGAGCGAGACCCACAAGCCGCGCTTCGCCGCCACCTCGCGCGCGGCCGCCAGCGTCGCGTCCCCGCCCTCCGGCCGCAGGACCGCGCGCTGGTGGTCGCGGTTGAAGGAGATCATGTTCGACACCTCGGGCGTGCAGGCGAGCTGCGCGCCCCGGTCGGCGGCGTCCTCCAGCGCCCGGGCGATCATCGCGGCGTTGTCCGCCGGGTCGTCCGTGGCGGTGACCTGGACGAGGCCCGCGCGCAGGATCATGCCGCCAGCATCGGGTCGAGCCCGCCCGAGCGGTCGAGCGCCATCAGCTCGTCGCAGCCGCCCACGTGGGTTCCGTCGATGAAGATCTGCGGGACGGTGCGCCGTCCGCCCGCGCGCTCGATCATCTCGGGCTTGCGGGACGGGTCCATCATCACGTCGATCTCCTCGAACGACGCGCCCTTGGAACTCAGCAGGCGCTTGGCGGCGTGGCAGAAGCCGCAGATGGGGCTGGTGTAGATCTCGATGCGGGCCATGAAGGGCTCCCTTTCCGGTGTCCGCGGAAGATATAGCCCGCACGGACCCCGGCGCAATTCAGGCGCGCGGGGATGAGATGGGGGCGCGAGCGGCGCGCGATCAGATCCCTTCCTCCAGCGCCGCGCGGCCCGCATCCGGCGCCGCGTCGCGCCGCTCCGGCGCCCAGCCGTCCCGCGGGGCGACGCGGGCGAGGCACACGGCGTCGACCCGCGCCGCCCCGGCGGCCAGCAGCGCGTCGGCGCAGGCCGAGAGGGTCGCGCCCGTGGTCATCACGTCGTCCACCAGCAGCACCCGCGCGCCCGCGATCCGGGCGGCCCGGCGCGGGTTGGCGATGAAGGCGCCGGCCACGTTCTCGCGCCGCGCGGCGCGGCTGCGGCGGCCCTGGCTCTCGCCCGGGCGCGGGCGCAGCAGCAGGTCGGGCGCATAGGCGGGGGCCGGGTGCGGCCCCTCGGCCGCGCAGAGGTCCCGCAGCCCGCGCGCGAGCTCGGCCGACTGGTTGAACCGGCGCTTGAAGAACCGGCCCCAGTGCAGCGGGACGGGCGCGATCACGTCCGCCTCGGCCAGCAGCGGCCAGGCGGCGCGGCGCATCCAGATCGCGGCCGGTCGCACGAGGTCGAGCCGGTCGCCATGTTTCAGCGCCATCGCCGCGCGCCGCGCGCCCCCGGTATAGACCGCCGCCGCCCGGGCCGAGCGGAACGAGAGCGGCGTGCGCAGGCAGGCGTCGCAGACCGGCGCGTCGCCGGGGCCATGGGTGGGCGCCCCGCAGCGCCGGCAGAGGGGCGAGGAGATGAACTCCACCTCGCGCCAGCAGTCGGGGCAGAGGCCGTGCGGCGTCTGCACCTCGGCCCGGCACAGGATGCAGGCGGGCGCCCAGACCGAATCGCGCAGGGCGGCCCCGGCGGCGCGCAGGGCGGCGGCGAGCCGCCCGGCCGCCCCCGCCGGGACGGGAGGAAGGCCGGCCAGGCGCGGCGCGGGCGGCGCGGCCTCGGGCGCGGGCGGGCGCAGGTCGGGGCGGGGCGGGGGCGGCGCCTCGGGGGCGTCCTCCTCGGCGCCCGGGATCGGGGCGGGAAGAAGGACCTCCGCCCCCGCCCCCCGGTCCGGGTCGCCGGATCGGCGCATCGCCGCGCCGACCCTGAGCTGCGCCAGCAGGCCCGCCAGCCGCCGCGCCAGCCGAGCATCCGGCGCGCCTGCGGGGGCGCCCGGCGAGGCGTCTTGCGATGCGCCCGGCGATACGTCCGGCGATACCTGCTGCGATGCGTCTTGCGATGCGACTGGCGGCGCGACGACGGGGGCGGCCTCGGGCCGTCGCCCGGGCCCGGGCCCGGGAGCGGAGGCGGGCGCCGGAACGGGCGCGGGCACGGCCCCGGCGGCGGGGCCCCCGGCAGCCATATCGGCAGCCGCATCGGCAGCCGCATCAGCAAGCGGATCGGCGGGCGCATCGGCCCGCGCGGCGGGAAGCGGCCCGTGCGCCGCGCGCACGGAAGCCCTGGACGACGACATGGCGCCTCCTTGCCCCCTGGTTCCCGGGGCCACTATACCGCGGGGGCCGGGCGCTGTCGCGTCCTCTCGCCGCCCCTTCCGCCCTCCCGCCCCCTCGCCGAGCCCCGGAGCGCCAGATGACCCGACCCGACCTGTTCGACCGCGCCCTCCTGCTGTCCCGCCGCGCCGCGCGCGGGGCGCCCGCGCCGGGGGCCGATTTCCTGCACGCCCATGCCGCCGCGGGGATCGCCGAGCGCCTCGAGGAAGTCGCCCGCGACTTTCCCCGCGCCGCGCTGGTCCATCCCGGCGCCGACGCCTGGGCCGAGACCCTGCGCCTGTCGCCCAAGATCGGCGCGCTCGACATCGCGCCCCTGGCCGAGGCGGAGGTGCTGGAGCTGGAGCAGGGCGCCTATGACCTCGTGGTCGGCGGCCTCTCGCTGCACTGGGCCAACGACCCGGTCGGGCTGCTGATCCAGATGCGCCGGGCGCTGAAGCCCGACGGGCTGCTGCTGGTGTCGATGTTCGGCGGCCAGACCCTGGCCGAGCTGCGCGCCGCGCTGGCCGAGGCGGAGGCGGCCGAGGAGGGCGGCCTGTCGCCGCGCGTCGCCCCGATGGGCGAGATCCGCGACCTCGGCGCGCTGCTCCAGCGCGCCGGCCTCGCCATGCCGGTGGCCGATTCCGAGAGCCTGGACGTGACCTACGAGAGCCCGCTGGCGCTGATGCGCGAGCTGCGGGCGATGGGCGAGACCAACGTGATGACCGCCCGCCGCCGCAGCCCGATGCGCCGCGCGACCCTGGCCAGGGCCGCCGCGCTTTATGCCGAGCGGTTCCCGGCCCCGGATCCGGCCGAGGCGGCGCGGGGCCGCGTGCGCGCCAGTTTCGAGATCGTGACCCTGACGGGCTGGGCGCCGGGCGAGGGGCAGCCGACGCCGAAGCGGCCCGGCTCGGCCGGGGTGCGGCTCGCCGACGCGCTCGGCGCCGAAGAGTTCAAGTTGCCGCGAAGTGAATAGGGAGTGAATTCTTCCTGTCCGCCACGTGTTCTGCCGAGAGATTTGCGTGATGGCGGGGGTTAACCAATTTTCAATCAAATCCCCGGCCAAATCGTCTGGCGATATGGGCGCCATCCCGGCGGGCCATGTCGATGGCCGGGGGGCCGCATGATGACGACGAAGATGATGCGCGGCGCCGCGGAAGGCGCCGGGACGGTCCTGTGCTGCCACCTCGATCCGCAGGACAGGGTCCAGGCCGTGGGCGGCGCCTGGGACATGGCGGCGCGATTGAACGGCGGCGAGGGCGCCTTCGCCGAGGAGGTCCTCGGCCGCCCGATCTGGGCGTTCGTGTCCGGGGACGAGACGCGCTCCTATCTCAACGCCCTGTTCTTCTGGTGCCGCAGCCGCGGCGGGACGTTCCGCACCCGCTACCAGTACGACACCGCGGCCCTGCGCCGCCGCTGCGTGATGGAGATCTCGCCCCTGCGCTCGGGGCTGCTGAAGGTCGAAAGCCGGCTGGCCGGGGTCGGGCCGCCGGCGCCGCGGGACGCGCCCCCGGTCGCGCCGGGGGGCGAGATCCGGCGCTGCTCGATCTGCCTGCGCGCGGCGGCGGGCGAGGCGTGGCGGCCCTGCGGCCATCCCGCGCCGGGCGGCCCGCCGGTGCGCTACGTGGTGTGCGGCGCCTGCCGCGCGGATGCGGCCGACGCGCTGCGCGAGGCGGACATGCGCCTGGCCGTGCTGGATGCGGGCGGGGGCGCGGGCGGCGGCGCGGGCCGGGGCGATGACCGGCGCGCGGGCGGGGGCGCGGGGGGCTGAGGCCGCCGCCGCCGGGCCATCCGCCCTTGCGCCCGTCCGGCCGCCGGTGTAAAGGGCGCGCCACTGACACCCCATGCGGGGATTGGGCGCTGTGCGGGGAGACATCCCGCACCGTCCGCCGGTTGGCCGGGCGCCTCGCCCGTCCTGACCCCGCAGAGGCTGAAACCGGAAAGGAAAACGGACATGGCCGTCCCTGATTTCACGCTGCGCCAGCTCCTCGAAGCCGGCGTCCACTTCGGTCACCAGACCCACCGCTGGAACCCGCGGATGTCCACGTACATCTTCGGCGCCCGCAACAACATCCACATCATCGACCTGACCCAGACGGTGCCGATGCTGCACCAGGCCCTGGTCGCCGTGCATGACTGCGTCGCCAAGGGCGGCCGCATCCTGTTCGTCGGCACCAAGCGCCAGGCCCAGGCCCCGATCGCCGACGCCGCCGAGCGTTCGGCCCAGTACTTCATGAACCACCGCTGGCTGGGCGGCACGCTCACCAACTGGAAGACCGTGTCGAACTCGATCGAGCGCCTGCGCAAGATCGACGAGCAGCTCGAGGGCGGGGCCGCCGGCCTCACCAAGAAAGAGCGCCTGAACCTCGAGCGCGACCAGGCCAAGCTGACCGCCTCGCTGGGCGGCATCCGCGAAATGGGCGGCGTGCCGGACATGCTGTTCGTGATCGACACGAACAAGGAACAGCTGGCGATCGCCGAGGCGAAGAAGCTGGGGATCCCGGTCGTGGCCGTGGTCGACTCCAACTCCAACCCGCAGGGCATCGATCACCCGATCCCGGGCAACGACGACGCCTCGCGCGCCATCTCGCTCTACTGCGACCTGGTCGCCCGCGCCGCGCTCGAGGGCATGGCCGCGCAGCTCGGCGAAGCCGGGTTCGACCTCGGCGAGCTCGAGGAAGCCCCGGTCGAGGAGCTCGAGGGCGAAGCCGCCCCCGAGGCCGACGAGGCCCCGGCCGAGTCCTGATCGCGGGACACCGCGCCGCCCCTGTCCGGGCGGCGCGCCTGACCTTCGGGCCGCGCATCGCCGCGGCCCGGCCCCGGGGGGGGGGGGGGGGGGGGGGGGGGGGGGGGGGGGGGGGGGGGGGGGGGGGGGGGGGGGGGGGGGGGGGGGGG